>LADV01000031.1 GCA_000961805.1 Peptococcaceae bacterium BRH_c23
CTGATGCCCGTCGTACCTGCGTGATAGGGTACGGGCCTCGAGTTCGTCGCTATTTGGCCTGTATAGTTCCCGGAACACCTGCTTAAACGGCTGAATAATCTGGCCGTCATAGATATCCTTCTGGTAGGCGGGCCATTCCCCGCTGGCATAGAGGTGTACCGGATGCGCAATAATGTATTTATCCTCCAGCTGCATCTCCCATCTGCGGTTCTCGGTATCCATAAGCGCTTGCTCCCTGAAATAGCCCAGTTTATCCCTACTCTTGAAAACGAGGTTTTGCAAAAGCGGATAGATGACAGGATTTTGGGTGAGATTTTGCAGTTCGTCGGCGGTAAACTCATCCCCAGATTCCATTGCCTTCTCCAGTGACATACGGGCTCGGGCGTGCTGAGCCTTGAGGGATTTTTGAGCGGCTATTACTTCCTTGATATAGTCGTTGGCCTTTAGTTTGGCTGGAATATCCTTTAGCACTTTACCGTTCTTTTTAACAACAACCGCTGCCCGGCCAAGTTCATCAATACTGATCATAAGCTCCATATCTCCGACAGGTGTGGGTTGCAGATATTGGGCAATGGAGTTGATTTTTTCGGTTTCCATCGACCACGTGAATCGGGTAACATCCTGGAAGCCAGCATTGCGTGCCAAATTCTCTAGGGCAATGGAGACTGCTTTGCCTTCACTTTCCCGTCGCTGGGCTCCGAACTGTTTGCTCTCTTTCAGGAAGCCATGCAAAAATTCATATCTGGTCAGGGTATCCATTTTATCCTTACCGAGTGGAATTAGTCCGTAACACAGGACGTAATCCTTGTTGCGTTTTTCTCGGATGATGGTTTTAGCGTGTTCGAGACTAATCTTACCAAACACTGCATCGGCAAAGAGCTGTGCGCGTTTATGCAGACCTCCTCCGGCAATATATTTGGCACTGTCGTAGACAATTTGAAAACGTTTTTCGCCCAGCGTTGAATAGGCCTCGTTAAACCAGGCGATATCAAAGGCCCCATCTTTAAAATCCTGGGGGGAAACCGGCGAGAAACGGGCGACAATGGTTTCTTTTTCAGGGGTGAAGGTTTCGTTGACATGAGCGTGAAAATACCAGCAGGCGGATTTGAGTCCCGGCCAGTCCAAATATTGTTTGACAATATCCAGCCATTGTGGTGCATACATGGTCGCATCAATCAGTTGTTTGTCTGTAATCTTAATTCCCATTAATAACTCACGCAGAGTGTTCTCATCCTCACCCTCAGCCGGATAACAACATTTCAGCAAGTGGCTAAAAATCTGCTTTTTGGTGCTGTCATCCCCGACAAAGTTATACCCGCGCACAAAGGTGTCCTTTTCCGCTCCGACTAGGATGTCTACAAAGAACCTGGTCCCTGAGCAACGATGTATCTTGGCGGCCAGATGGCTGACCTCAGTAGTCATATCCCCCCGCTTCAATTCAATACCGACGATCCGGTCAACAACCTTATGGCCTACTTGATAGAGCTTAAGACAGGAGGCAAGGTCTTTGTTGCCGTGACGTTTAGTATCCGTCAGTTTGGCTAAATTTTTGGCACTTAAAGGTCTACCGCAGAGTTCCGTAAACAATTCATTTTCATCCACCAGTCCTAGGGTGAAGGCCTTTTCAAAATCGGCCAGTTGGAGAGAAGCATGGGATTTATACCCTGAAGCTTTATAATACGCATATCTGATTTGAAAGCCTTCAGTAAAGCTTTGCTCATTATAAATACTGTCGCTGATCTTGCGATGCCAGTAGGAAATCTCTTCGGCATCAACTAGGCAGGATTTATGGCTTCTATAATAGAAAATTTGATTATCCTTTTGTTCATACTCTTCAGCAAAACGCCGGACAGGCGTCTTTTGATAAATATACCCTGACATATCACGACAGAGAGGAAATACCTCCTCTGGGGCGCAATCATTCAATAAAGCAGAAAGAATAGTATGAATATGGGATGAATAGGGTGGTTTTTTCAGAGTTCCCTTTAATTCTTTATGTTTCAGGGGGAACAAATTCGCGACCAGGGTATCATACCACTCTTGATTCTCGGAGGAGGAAGAGAATTGGTTTATATTATAATAAAATAATAGTTCCAGTAACTTTGGAGTTGTAAGACTATAGTCTAAGGCTGCCCCCCGCCACACCTCTGGCAGCGGATAATTGTCTAAGTTTAGAGCCCTATCAACACGGTTTTTTATACATCTAATATTATATTCTCCACCCAGCACCACTTTAGAAAAAGATCCGTTCCAGTCTTCAACCTCATATTCATACGCTTTGTGTTGATCAATCAGGTCGCTTAAGGCTTGCAGGATCATTTTGATCTCGAAAAAGTTTGAAGACAGGATATCTTTGGCTGAAAAGCCTTTAGGACCAGCAATTTCCGGCAGGGAAATTTCCTGCTTGGGCTCATAAAGTCCAAAACCGTTGGCAGCTGAATAAACCGGTCGAGCGCTGTCAGTGATTTTTTCCGCCAAGATCTTTATTTTTTGCGAAGACCCGGCAAGCAATTTGGCCATCTGTTGGCACTGCGGTAATATTTTCATATAATTGGCGTCGTTTTCAACTGCCGCAATCATATCCAGAGCCGCGAGGTGTTTATTCTCATTTTTTTCCTCAAACAAGTGTTGGATACTTCCTAATAAAGCTTGAGGTGATTGGCGCAGTAACATGGAAATTGCATTTTTTCTCAGATCGCCTGATTTATATTGCAATAGGTCTTCAATTATTCGGTAGTCATCTTGGCTAAGGGGAAGTCCTTCCACGACTCTCAGGGCGTCAGAGCGCACAGATGAACTTTTGTCACCCATCAATTCCAGAATTGCTATTTTTTGCTTATTGGTCTGGGGTTTATTCAAAAAGACATCAATGAACACACTCCGGGTTTCGGCGCTCATTTTATCCCTGTAGTCCAACATTAGATCAACCATACTATCCGTCTGATTACCAGCAAAGGTTAGCAACATCTTGACAATAAGCTGATCATACGAAACACTTGCCTGACACCATGGAAAAAGGCTCTCTTTGAAGACCAGTTCTTTGCGCGGTAGATGGTCCAGCATGTTTTTTAGCTTAGAAAACAATTCCTCCGGGCTACCTGCACCCTCGATTTCCTTGTACTTGATGAGTCCACCCCAGTTTATCGGCCTAATGGAATTACGCTCTGCATCGGAGAATAGATTGCCTAAGACCCAGCATTTGACCTCATCATCGGGATCAGCCAGGAGCGGGGCAGCGAGTATGTGCTGAAAGTGCGGAACACTGGTCTGACTCAGGAAACCGAGGGCTACTATTCGTTTATACTTGTCAGGCGCAGACATCAGGTGTTTTAACGGGTTCTCGGTTGACATTACATCGTCGAAGGCCATCGACCAGAGTCCTATATAGATGAGCAGGGCATCGTTGCTTGCCAAACATTCCTTCGCATAAGCATCTTCAGTTAGGCATCGATACCCAGTTCCTAGACATTTTTTAATCACCGCAGGTTTCTGGGCTGAGATGCCGAGTCCCGTCCAGACATCAAGGGCTCGAACTACTGAAGAAAATCTGACAAGATCATGATCCAGTATTACCTTCGAGAGATAGAGGAAGCCTTCCTTTGAGCCTTCGTCCATACATTCAACAATAGTCTGGCGCAGCCCTTCCTGTAGCTTGGCAGCAAGGAGGAGGTCGCCTACCCACTTGTGCGCTTGGCTACTGTGGCTCATCAGGAGTCCTTTGATGATTTCGTGTGTCATAAGCCCTGCATTATTATCGCCATTAAAAAGCTCATGAATCCAGTGAAGCACCTGTTCATTACCCTCATCAATTTCAAGAGCCAGTAAACTTGAAATAACCGGATTGTGGGTAAAAAAATTGTCCTTTTGGACAGAAAAGTATTTCTCGTAGGTAAAGTCATTGGCGACCAATTGAATCATGGCATCGAGGTTTGTTACAGCGGAAGGCAGATACAACACATCGAATGATTTTGACCGAAAGGAACGCCGTTCATATCCTGATGAATAGATGTAATCAGGGCTTCTGTCCCAGATCTTTTTGAATTTGTTGGCCCATTCCTTACCCAAAAGTGCAACTAAAACGTTGGCCTCGGATCCAGAAAAAATACTGGTCATTCGCTCCGTTTTTTCTGTCCATAAGGTAGAATAAAGTTCATTTTTATTGTTAATTGATTCATAATAGTAACTTTCATTGGTTTTAAAGCTTGCTAGAACAGCCTTTAGGATATCGTTATTTCTACCGAAAAATAAGAAGGATTTTACTTCGATCTTGCGAAGATACTTTTGTTTGGCTTCACTGTTTGTTCTATAATACATTTCTCTATCCCCTTACCACATTCTGCCGGCAAGCATTGTAAACCGGATAAAGGTCAATACATCTTCTTCTTGTAAGGAAATCGTTTCATCAAGAGATGGCATCTCGTTGTCTCCATTAAATATTCGGTAAATACCGTCTTCAAAGGCCAGAATTACCGTTTCAATTGCTTTTTGCACATCAGCCTGTTTGTCGCTCTTACGCTCGCCAAAGCCAACCTTGCCGGTTTTAATCTGATTCTCTGTCTCTTCCGCAGAAAGATATTTCATGATCCAAGGTTCTACAGCTTTCTTATTGTATTCAGCAACATTTATCTGCACAATCTCAGTCAGAAGCTCTCTTAAGCTTGATGGAGTACCTGCCAAAACCAACTCCTTTTTAGTAATATATTCTTTACGTTTACCTGCCTGCTTGACGGAAACATAAACTTTCATGGTATCACCTCTCCAGCCGTTTTCAGAATAGGAAAATATCAGGGCTTATTAACTAAATTCTTCACCTATTATGTTAAACCCTGCCAATGTTATTCTTTAAGTAATGAAAGAGCGTGGGCCATATTTGTATTATTTTTAAAAAAATCTAGTAGCTATTATTGAGAAGGTACATAAGATTGACATGAATATCGGTTTAACACAATCGGTTATTGCTCCCACTGACTATGATCCTAGAGCGAGTGAAGTTAATCAACTGATCGCATAAAACTCATGCTTCCGTAGCCTTAGATAATAATGGGATAACCAGTGGATGCCAAACCATTCTTAGATCTTGACTCCGAGTTGGTCGATAATAAACTGACGCTAAAGTTGAATCGAGACACACGTTAGTAGAATGTTAAATGGATTAATAAAAAGACAGCTGGTTACTCTTGATAAGATAACCAGCTGTCTTTGATTATTGTCGAGTTGAAGATTTTTTGATTTCCTTATTCTCTCTTGTATTCAAGGGTCCATATTTCTGCCAATCCTCGGGTGTCATTTTTCGAGTGATGCAATCACTAATCACAGCAGGAGAATCTTCATTTTCGCACATCATTTGTGCAGTTTGAATAGTATCTAGTTTGTGTGCTCTTCCATACATAGCTTGTCAAGCTCCTTTTGAGTTTTCCTACAGTTTATAAGAGAAAAGCTAATCTGAGCATATGTCGTTAGTCATATTTGTATAGGACTTAAGCACGAAATTTAGCCACATTACTAAAGATGTCGAATTAAATGTATATTCCAGTTATAGACCTTTTGCATTCCTTCAACCCCATCAGATTACCACTATAAAGAATCTCGCCACCTCGGTTTCCACCGTCCGGTCCCATGTCGATGATCCAGTCGGCTCTCCTGATTATATCGAGATTATGCTCAATTACAACAACAGTGTTTCCTTTTTATATCGCTTTCCCGCACAATCTTCGCAAACAGTTTTCGTGGCATTCATAAATGAGAGGTCTGTTTCGATGAATCCCGTTCCGCCGCAATTCGGGCAACCACCCTCGGAGTTATAGCTGAAAAGCCCGGCACTCACCTTATTTTCATCGGCAAATATCTAGCGAATCAAATCCATTATTCCTGTATAGGTGGCTGAATTAGATCGAATGTTAGCACTTACCGCGCTTTGGTCAATCACAACTGCTTCAGTATACTCTTTGATAAAAACCTCATTGACAAGGGTACTCTTACCCGACCCAGCGACGCCCGTGATGACCGTAAACAAACCTTTAGGTATTTGCAGGCTCACATTCTTTAGATTGTGAATACTGCTTTTCTTTGTTTCGTAAAATTCATTGCTTATCCTTGGGTGCTCGTTAAGATCGAGCTTTTTTCCTAGAAACCTTCCGGTCAAGGTATCTGCCTGTTTCAAATCGTCAAAACTACCCTCAAACACAATATTTCCGCCCTGTGAGCCTGCCTTGGGGCCTACATCCACAATATGGTCGGCTATTTTTATAACATCGGGGTCATGTTCAACAACGATGACTGTATTTCCCTTATCTCTGATTTTTAGGAGCAATTCGTTTAGCCTATGAACATCTCTTGAATGAAGCCCAATGCTTGGTTCATCGAAAATATACATAACGTCCGTTAAACTGCTGGACAAATGTTTCACCATCTTGACTCGCTGCGATTCTCCGCCCGACAATGTGGAGGATTCTCTGGTAAGGCTCAAATAATCCAGTCCGATATTAATTAAGTTCTCCAGCCGTTCAAGGATGCTTTGCACAATTGGAGCAAAGGCTTTAGCATCAATTTTTTTAAGTACCTCGATCAATTCATCAATCTGCATCGATGTCAGATCATAAATGTTATAGCCCAGTATTCTCGAGGAAAGAGCCGTTTCGTTATACCTTTTTCCATTGCAATCACCACATTTTTGAATGGAAGTAAAGGCTTCAATCTTTTTCTGATTAGCTTGGGACTTTTCCCGATCTGTTTTGATGTTTTGGCGAGTGAACCTTTCTGTAAGTCCCTCATATGTGGAATTCATTTCACCATCCATAATGTTAATCAAAACCTTTTCGGGTTTGGCGTAAACCAATTTATCATACTCTTCTTTTGTATAGTCCTTTATCTTCTTGTCATTGTCGAAGAAGCCGTGATTGGCATACATTTTCCATTGCCACGTGCCTACACCGAACCCCGGAAGTAAAATTGCGCCATCGTTTAGTGATTTTTCCATATTTAAAGCCTTTTCTATATCCAAGGTCATGATTCGTCCGATGCCTTCACAGGTTGGACACATACCATGTACGTCATTGAAGGAGAAGTTAAAGGATAGGCCAATATTTGGCTCACCCAATCTGGAAAAAAGCAATCGCAATAATGAGTTAATGTCCGTAATCGTACCCAGTGTAGAGCGTGAATTCCCCCCCAGCCTTTTTTGGTCAACGACAATGGCTGTTGATAAGTTAGAAATCGAATCAACGTCTGGCCGCCCATACTTCGGCAGAAAGGTTCGCACAAAATTACTGAAGGTTTCATTTAACTCTCTACCTGCTTCTTGAGCTATCGTTTCAAAAACAATCGATGATTTTCCTGAACCCGAAACTCCAGTAAAAATCGTTAGCTTTCTTTTGGGGATTTTGAGACTGACATTTTTAAGATTATTTTCTCTAGCACCTAGGATTTCAATAAATTCAGTTTGCATCGTTTTCCTCCATTCGAAAGATAGGTTTGATAATTTAAGTAAGCCATGAAATTAATAAAAGATCAAGGCACCACGGTTAGTTGGGGTGTTTGATCTTTTCCAATATGTCCTATAAAATTAAATATATTCAAACTCTGAAGAGCAAAAAGAAAAAGGCTTAAAGCCTTGGTGCGATTGGCAGGGGATGAGAGAGTCGAACTCCCACTGACGGTTTTGGAGACCGTTGTTCTACCATTAAACTAATCCCCTATATTTTTTGCAACGAAGTAAATTATATCGCAGAAACAGAAAAGTGTCAATATCTAAAAATAAATTACAAGATTTTTGAATTAGATTCAGAACAGGCAGGCAGGATTTTTGAAGAAGAACAAGAATAGGCATACTATAGTTAAGTATTGTCTTTTTGACCTCTTGATGTAGGATTGGAAGTGAAAATGCAATTGAGGGAGGGGTGTTCTTGAGGTCCGATTTACACATTCATACCTATGAATCTGACGGCTTGCTTTCGATAGAAGAGGTCATGAATCTTGCGCAGGCCAACAATGTTCAAACCTTAGCTATTACGGACCATGAAAGTACCCAAGCAATCTACAAGGCTGAAAGTCTTGCCAAAGAACTAAATATTAAGATTATCCCTGGTGTGGAATTGTTAACCAGCTATCAAGGTCATGAAGTCCATTTGCTTGGGTATTTTAAGACTATAAATCATCCAGTTCTGCAAGATCGTCTGCAAGAAATTCGGGCACAACGGACTGCTTTAGCCTATGATATGGTGGAAAGTTTAAAAAGTGGTGGAATTTCTTTGGAATGGCAAGATGTTGAAAAGGAAGTCGGAGCAAAAGGCGCTGTTACTAAGGGACATATCATGAGGGCTATTTATCATCAGGAAACGGGTGGCAGTCAGAAAAATTGGCGAGAAATAGCAGCTCATTTTCGTCCAGGGGGGGTAGCCCATTTACCGTATTTAAACCACAGATTTGAGGATGCCGTTGATCTTATTTTTTCTTGCGGAGGACTTCCTGTAGTGGCCCATCCAGGACTGCTCTGGGATCCCCAGATGGTGTTCTCTCTCTTAGCCTATCGGCCTATTGGGCTAGAAGTGTACTATGGTTACTGGGAAAGACAAGCAGCACTTATTCAATACTATGCCGAAGTGGCCGATAAATTTGCCATCATAGCGACTGGTGGTAGCGACTATCATGGACCTTCAGGGTATGTAAAGCTAGGGCAAATGGATGTGCCCTATGACAGTGTTCTTAAGCTACGATCTTACTTAACACTATAAATATATTTTCACTAACGTTCCGGTAGACAGAAAGGAGCGAGTCCTTGGGTAGGAGAGTTTGGCTCGCATTTATTGCCGTATTTATCATCCTGATTGTGGGGGTAGTTGGGCTTATATTAACGGAACACCTCAGTTTATCTAGAGCTATTTATCTCACAGTTCAGACGGTCACGACAGTAGGCTACGGAGATATTGAACCTCAAACTGAGGCTGGGCATGTCTTCTTAATTTTTCTGATGCTAAGCGGAGTCAGTGTTATGCTCTATTTTGCCGGACTTCTGATGGCCTTTCTGGTTGAAGGTCAATTAGCCGGGGTGTATTGGAGAAGAAAGATGAATAAGAAGATTGAACAACTACAGGATCATATCATTGTCTGTGGTGCAGGACGTGTAGGCAGACAAGTCGTATATCGCCTTCGTAAAGAGGGGGCACAATGCGTTGTAATAGAACAACGGGAAGATCTTGCTAGACAGCTCATTGAAGAAGGTTTTTTAGTCATTAACAGTGATGCTACCCATGATGAAACCTTGATTAAGGCCTCCATTAATACGGCTAAGGGACTGATCTCAGCTCTCCCCGAGGATTCTTTAAATGTCTTTGTCACCTTAACTGCGAAAGGGCTAAATCCCAATATTCATGTGGTAGCTCGGATGGATCAGCCGGAGTCTGAAAAGAAGTTATTGCGGGCAGGTGCAGATAAAGTGATTTCTCCAGCAACTCTAGGAGGGTGGAGAATGGCGATGTCGATCCTAAAACCTATAAGTGTGGAATATCTGGAGACCGTGATTCATGATCATAACATTGAAATGGAAATGGTGGAGCTGAAAATTGATCAAGGCTCATGCTTAGTTGGCGAGACATTATTAACGAGCGGAATTAAACAGCAAACAGGTGCCATGGTTCTTGCGATTTTACGAGACAATCAGGTGATTAGTAATCCTGGTGCCAGCGAAGAAATATTGCCTGGAGATCTATTAATTGTATTAGGGTTAAGAGATCAGCTCCATCGGTTAGAAAAACTTGCTGCAAATCTTATAGCATGCAAATCTTGACAATCATAAGGGTGTTGGAGTAAAAGATTATGACTTGGGATAAAATACCCTCTAAGTGAAAGAGTAAACTGTTTTCATGTGGAGGGAGAATTATGCATAACTCACGAGCCGAAATAGACGTCCTTCGGGATATCAAAAACCTAATTCATACACATTTTGGGGAAAGTGGCCAAGGACTTCACGTTAAGGTAACAGGAGATCGGGCAATAATTTGGGGGACGGTTGATAGTCTGGTAGAAAAGGATTTTTTCGGAAGTCGAATCGGTCGAATTGATGGAGTTAGAGAATTAGATAATTCGCTAACAGTAGCCGATGACGGAACTATCAAGGACAAAGACATTGAAAAGGGCATCAATCAACGATTCCAAGGATCTAACTATATGGATGTTACTAAGTTAGGTTGTCGTGTAAGTCGAGGAATTGCCACTTTGCTAGGGCATGTGGAGACCCAAAGTACGGAGAGATTAGCGAAACGTTTAGCCTCCCAAGTGCGGGGTGTTAAAGAAGTACGCAGTGAGATTCAATTTTTAGAAAAGGCTGTGGACGATGCAACGTTAGTCAATCGTGTCGAAAATGCTTTGGTTGCTTCTCCTTGGGTCAATGCTCATGAGATTAGGACAGAAGCTCGAATGGGGCTAATTACGCTAAGCGGACTTGTGGATACTCAAGAAGAGATGGAATGGGCTGTAGAAACGGCTTATCAAGTACCCGGAGTAAAAGCAGTGGTCAGCGAAATATTTACTCGTCACCGTTCTCAAGGGGATGATTTGTGGTTAACTGAACAGTTAGTTTCCAAGCTCGGTCAACATCGCTTAAACTCCGGACAAATTCGCGCTTTTGTCAAAGACGGAATTGCTTTTCTGACTGGAGAAGTATACTCTGAAGAAGATCGGGAAAAGGCAGGAAAACTAATTCAACATATCCCTGAAATCCGCGATGTTAATAATTCGATCAAAGTAGCAGCACATTCTAGTAAGGGTTAACCCTTGATTAATAAGACCAAAAACCTACTGTCATTTACTGGTTTTTGGTCTTATTTAAGTTCATAACTTATAAATATATTCTTTGCAAAAAATGGTACTATAGGAAATAAAATATTTTTTTATTACTCCCGTTCACGTGATATAATGGGATTTGTTTGTTAAAGACTGTTATAGACGACTTTAAAGAGTGCAACTTAATATGAGGAGGGCAAACGTGGATCCGATAACACATGGCTTAATAGGAATTGCATTGAGTACCCTTTCGGGGCACACGATCCAACTGAATGATCCCATAATTTTAGGCTGCACCTTAGGAGCCATGCTGCCTGACTTAGACATTATTACTCATGTAAAAGGTCGTTTGAATTATTTATTAAAACACAGGGGAGCTAGTCATTCTTTGATTGCTTTAAGTGCTATGGCGGTAGGTCTGAGCACAATTCTGTATCTTGTTTTTCCAACAACTTCATGGACGACTGTTTTCTTTTGGACACTGCTTGGGACATTGTCTCATGGCATCATGGATTTATTGAATTCTTATGGAGCAGAACTCTTATGGCCTTTTTCACGCAAGAAAATTACGGCCGATATGATTATGTTGACGGATCCCGTCGTCTTAAGTTCTTTGTTGGTCTCCTTATTTATTTCTCTAAAACTCCCAGACTATGCGACACTCTCCTCATCTGCTGCCTTGCTATTAAGCGGGATCTATCTGGGCTATCGTCACTTAGGCAGACTGAAGACTCGCGACCGTATAATGGAGAAATATGATCTAAAGGATCGGAATCAGGTTAAAGTGCTTCCCGCGATGTATCATCCTTTTACTTGGAACTTTATTCTCTTTCAAGGGGACAATGTGAGTTTTGGCATTATCCGCAATAAAATTCCTGCAATTTGTCGAGTTCTCCCCAAGTTCGATGGAGAAAACCCATCACTTTCCAATGCGCTTGAAGGAAATCTAGCGGAAATATTTAGTCAATTTACACCTTATTATCATGTAATTCATCACTCTGGTGACCAAGAATGCAAGGTTGAATTTTTAGACTTACGCTATTGGGCCAAAGGAGACTTTATCTATACCGGTCATGTCTTTTTGAATGCTGACGGAGAAATTTCTCAAGAAATATTTCAACCTTTACCTAATCGTGAGGGTGTCCTCGTAGGATATTGATTTTGATCCCCTAAACCGTAACTGGTTAGGGGATTTTTGTAAGAAAAAATCTTTTGACATTCTTATAGCTCATCTACCATAATGAGTAGGGAAGCTTGGAGGTGGATTAGTGTGTCGAAAAGGAAGAAACGGTCAAATGCTTTTTGGCTTAAATTAATGAGTATCATTTTATTGACGATTTCGATACTTGGCTTGCTGGGGACTTTTGGTTTAGTGATCGGAAAACATGTATATTTTCTATTTGAGGTAACGTTGGGAAGTTTTACCTGGGCAGGCCCCATGATTTGTTTTGTATCTGCAATCTTGCTCTGGATTTATGCGGAGAGTTTAACGTCTGTGAGGTCTAAACGATCAGGTGTATCATCGGCAGAAAAATCAAGAGTGCCTAAACGCAAAATGATTGAGAGTATGGATCAAAAGTCTAATCAAGCCCAGGACAAGGGCATTTCTCTACCTGCGGGGAAACTAGTAAGCATGAAAGGGTTTAATCAATATTTTTCTTCACCTGAATGGGTAGAAATGAAAGACCTAAATCCCCAGAGAGTTGAGGAGATGGAGATATTTGGCAAGGATTTCCCCTCGTATTTTGGGACAGGTGAGTCGCTTTTTCCGAAGACCCCCTCTAAGCTGAAAAGTTTAAAAGGGCTGCATGATTATATGGAGGAAGTTGACCAAGAGGAACGAATTGAACGATCAACCTTCCAGCAGGCAAGCTTTTCTGCTCCGGGATTAGCCAACGAACCTCTTGCAAAACAATCAGGGTTTTCGACGGTGTTTAAGTCTCAAAGGGAACAAGAAGAATTCCTCTCTCGATATAAAACAGATGAGCATATACTAGATCTGGAAATTCTCGGTCAAGAGACTCTGGAATTAAAGACCGTGGATCGAGAATCTGTGGCTCAAGAAACTCAAGAACCAGTAACTTTGAGCCATGAAAATCCGGATGAGGAGGAGTGCTTGAAGGATGTACGTCTTACGGTTGATGAGCTAGAAAAAATGCCTCAAACCCAAATTGCTGCGTGTTCAGAACCTAGTTCTGAACTACCGATGGCTACCGACTTAATCAATGATCAGGCGAAGATGGAAGAGACGTTAAAAGCTCCCTATGCAGGGCAGGTAGCTCAACTCGTTGAACAGGTGATGAAAGACAAAGTTGAGAGAGTGGAAGTCCCTCAGGCTGTGAAGGACGTTGAGAGGGTTAATCACTGGAAGTTCCCAGATATTAACTTAATGGAGTCGATAATCCAGCGTGAAGTAATCCAAGATACGGAAACCCCAAAGCTGCTTGAAAAGGTACTCCTTGATTTTGGAGTTAAAGCCAAGGTTATAAGGGTGACCCGTGGTCCTGTTATCACACGTTATGAATTAGCGCCAGCACCAGGTGTGAAAATTAGTAAAATTGTAAATCTCTCGGACGATATTGCGCTAGGGCTTGCCGCTCGGGATGTGCGTATTGAAGCTCCGATTCCCGGTAAAGCAGCAATCGGAATTGAAGTTCCTAATAAACACGCACGAGCTGTCCCGTTTCGTGAGGTGCTCGAGACAAAGAGTTTCGGAGAATATCCTTCCAAGCTTAAAGTCGCTTTAGGTAAAGATATCGCGGATCAGCCTATTATTGCTGATTTAGTTAAAATGCCCCATCTGCTCGTAGCGGGGGCAACTGGAGCAGGAAAAAGTGTTTGTATCACGACGATCATTAATTCTATTCTCTTTAATGCGACTCCTGATGAGGTGAAATTTCTGCTTGTCGATCCGAAAATGGTTGAGCTCAGTCAGTATAATGGTATTCCGCACCTTTTAGCGCCCGTCGTCGTCGATCCTAAAAAGGCAGCAAGTGCTTTAAAATGGATCGTTAAAGAAATGGAGAATAGATATGAACTATTTGCAGCTGCGGGTGTACGTGATATCGAACGTTATAATCACCTAAAAGGGGAGCCCTTAAGAACTAAACCTGCCTTGCCCTTGATTGTGGTAATCATTGATGAATTAGCCGACTTAATGATGGTTGCCCCGGGAGAAGTCGAAGAAGCTATTTGTCGATTAGCCCAAATGGCCCGAGCCGCGGGAATTCATTTGGTCATTGCCACGCAACGCCCATCGGTTGATGTCATCACTGGGGTGATTAAAGCCAATATACCCAGCCGGATTTCCTTTGCTGTTTCGTCTCAAATCGACTCCCGTACTATTCTTGATGCTACTGGCGCCGAGAAGCTCCTGGGACGAGGAGACATGCTTTATTCGCCACTGGGAGTGAATAAAGCGCTTAGAGTACAAGGCTGTTTAGTAACCGATGACGAAGTCCAACGAGTGATTAAGCATTGGAAAGGGTTAGGTAAACCGGAGTATCTAGACCCAGAACGGCTTTTTGAGGAAACCACGGTGAAAAATGAAGAGACTAATGGTGCGGACGATGCTGTGTTTATTGAGGCAGGCCAGCTTTTTATCAGGACAGGTATGGCATCGGTATCCTTTCTGCAAAGGCGCTTAAAATTAGGGTACACTAGAGCGGCGAGGTTAATGGATATGCTCGAAGAACAAGGGGTGGTAGGAGGCTACGAAGGAAGTAAGCCTCGCCAGGTACTCTTAACCTTAGAAGAATTTAATGAACGGTTTGGATAATACTATGCGCGAGGATGAAACGAAAACTATTAAACCTTCGAACTTCGAACGTCAAGCATCTACCTTATGCCTCGAAATAATAACTTTCGAACATCACGAAAAAAAACTCTAACCATAAAGAATTGGTTAGAGTTTTTTTTGTAGTTTAACCTCCGAGATTTCGAACTTTGCGCCTCGAGCCTCGATGAATTGCCTACGGTGTTTCTGTATTATGAATGAAGTGAGAGGAAATGGGAATAATGCATAAATAATGTTAAAAAATAGACGGAGACTGAAGAATGAAGTTTTTTATGAGATCAATGACGAAGGATAAACCATATAAAGATATTGTTCTAAATGGGGAAGACTTGCTTAGTCACGCCGAAGAGATTGCCCGATTAAATGCTAGCCAAGGAAGCAGATTTCCGAAACGAACGTTGTTACCTAGGGTTAAGCAAAATATGAAGTTCATAGAGCAGGCTTACCGAGAAATTACGGATTATTCAACCCGAACTCAAGATGTTGTACCCGCTACAGAATGGTTACTTGATAATTTTTATAGTTTGAAAGACCTGAGAGAGGAGATTCAAAGTAGTCTACCCGATAAATTTGAACGTCAATTACCGCGCATTGCCAGTGGAGACTTTCAAGGATATCCACGAATTTACGGGTTGTTAATTGAACTTATCGAGCATACGGATAGTCAGTTGCGTATTGACACACTGAAAGCGTTTATCAACGCCTATCAGGTTCAGGTTCCTTTATCAAGCGGAGAACTATGGGCGATACCCATCATGTTGCGAATTATTCTGCTGGAAAACATTCGCAGGTTAACGGAACTCATTCTTTTTACCCAAGCGGAAAGAGAAGCAGCAGATCGGTGGGTTTTACCCCTTTTGGAATCAGAACATCTTCCAGCAGAGTGGGAAGGACTATTACAATCTCTCGAACCTCAAGAGGAATATTCCTCAGCTTATGCGGAACAGATTCTCAAGCGCATGCGAGATCTCGGGGTAGATGTAGCACCACTTTTACAGTGGGTTGACCGGGTCGTGGCCAAACAAGATACAACCATCGAAGAATTAGCAAAACTTGAACGTCAACGTCAGACCACGTATCAGGTGTCAATGGGTCATGCAATTTTGAGTATTCACTTTATCACTGCCGAAGATTGGCCTCGTTTTTTCGAAGAGGTCAGCATGGTGGAACGAGTTTTTCAAAAGGATCCCAGTCGGGTTTATTGCGCTATGGATTTTCAGTCTCGAGACGCCTATCGCCATCAGGTAGAAAAAATAGCCAGACGATTCAAGGTTTCGGAACTGGTCGTAGCTCGAAAAGTGCTCTCCAGAGCGCAGAAGGCTCATGAGTTAGGTGAGACAGCAGCGTCCCATGTCGGGTATGACTTGATGGGAGCAGGGCGTGAAACCCTCGAACAGGAGTTGAAACAAGACTTTGGCAAACCGCGCCATCTAGGGAGCGAGATTCGGCGAACGATTCAAGGGAAACCAGTTCAATATTACTTTGGTAGCTTACTGATAGGAATTGCGATTCTTAGTGCTTGGGTTTTAACCTATATCCATCAATCGAATCCGATTTCTGCGCTTGCTCCTGTTTTATGGCTAGGAGTTTTAATTTGGGCTAGTAGTTTGGTGATTCCCTTTTTGAATTGGGTTACATCAAACTTTATTCAGCCAACCTTTCTGCCTAAATTAGAGTTACGAGATGGAATTCCAGATCCCTTACGAACGATGGTTGTTGTTCCAACCCTTCTAACAAGTGTTGAGAGGGTGTATGAACTCATCAGTCAAATGGAAGTTTATTATCTTGCCAATCGAGATGCTAATTTGCATTTTGCTTTACTGGGCGATTTTGCAGATGCCCAGTCTGAGAATGTTCCAGGAGATGCGGAAATTATTAATGCTGCAACCGCTGGAATCCAAAATTTGAACCAAAAATATGATCAAGGTAGATTTTATTTCTTTCATCGTAAGAGGCTTTTTAATAACTCTGAAGACGTGTGGATGGGATGGGAGAGGAAACGTGGAAAACTTACGGAGTTTAACTGTCTCTTGCGTCAGGAAGGGGAAACGAGTTACGATATTCAAATTGGCGACCTTTCCATTCTGCCAACCTTTCAATATGTCATTACCCTGGATGCTGATACCCAATTACCACGTGGTACAGCTAAAAGGCTGATTGGCACGATGGCCCATCTCTTACACGCACCCATCCTCAGTGAGGATGGAACTAGGGTGGATAAAGGCTACGCAATCCTTCAACCACGGGTTGGAGTTTCTATTTTATGTGCAGGTGCTTCAAAGTTTACCCGGATTTTTTCGGGTAAAGTGGGAATTGATCCCTACACCACAGCAGTATCGGATATTTATCAAGACTTGTTTAGTGAAGGGATTTATACAGGAAAAGGAATCTATGATGTTAAGGTTTTCCATCAGGTGACGCATAAGGCCTTTCCGGAGAATACCATTCTTAGCCATGACTTGATTGAAGGATTGTATGCTAGAACTGGACTTGTGACAGACATTGAGTTAGTCGATGGATATCCTGCGAACTATTTTTCGTATATTCGTCGGCTGCACCGCTGGGTCAGAGGGGATTGGCAACTTTTACCGTGGTTATTTAAGCCTATTCCGTTTGTTTCACGCTGGAAGATTTTCGATAATTTGCGGAGAAGTATTGAAGCACCTGTACAACTATTGCTGCTTATCCTAGGGTTCACGGTTCTTGCTGGTGAGCCTTTAGTATGGGTAGGGCTAATTTCTTTGAGTTTGATCTGGCCAATGGTTTTTTCTATACTTAGTCGGCTTTTAGTAAAACGCTCTGAAAGAGGAAATGTGGGTCATGATCTAGTAAACATGGTAACTCAGTTTTTGCTACAGCTGGTCTTCTTTCCCTATCAAGCTTTTATGATGCTAGATGCAATTACCCGTAGTCTATATCGGCAATTTATTTCCCGTAAATATTTGTTAGAATGGGAAACAGCAGCCGATACTGAGAAACGGTTAGGTGTCAATTATAAAACGGTGCTTTCAACGATGTGGCAGGTTATGCTCTTAGTATTGTTAGCCGCCTTAACCATCGCTCTAAATTACCCTGCCAAGTTTGGGCGCTTTATTCCAGTTGCGATTGTTTGGATCGTATCGCCATGGATTGCTTTGCAGGTGAGTCTTCCCTTAAGACATAGGCGCGAGATACTCACGACTTCGGAACAGCTGGAGTTGCGTCGGTGGGGCAGAAAAATTTGGGCCTTTTTTGAAGAGTATGTCTCTAGCGAGGATCACTGGCTGCCACCTGATAACGTTCAAATAGACCCACCCAATGGTGTTGCCCATCGGACCTCCCCTACCAATATAGGTCTAGCACTGTTGGCAAATTTAAGTGCTCTGGATTTTGGGTACATCCCGCTAGCCAAGGTGCATGAAAATATTGAGCATACACTGGAAACCCTGGAGAGTTTAGAGCACTGGAGAGGGCATCTGTACAATTGGTATGATACTCAAACCCTTGTTCCGTTAGAGCCTCGTTATATATCAACGGTTGATAGCGGGAATTTTGTGCTCTATCTTTTGACCTTGAAATCTGGTCTTGCAGAGACCTTAGAGAAGCCCTTGATCGATCTAAATTTTGCTCGCGGTCTTAAGGATACTTATAATCTGTTACTTGAGGTGGTCGATAAGGCGACTTATCCAGAACTTGAGGGATTTGAGAAGGCTCTTGATCAGCTTCTTGATTCAAATCAGGGATGGAGTTTAGCGAACTGGCTGAAGCTATTATCTTTATGGCCAGAGCTTCTTTTGGAACCAGATTCACCCAAAGAAGGGGTTTACTGGGCGCGAAGAATAGGTTCCATGGTTCGATCTTTTCGTCAAGAGACGGAAGCAATCTACCCGTGGATTAAGGATACTGGAGATTTAGGCACTTTTCCGGATCTAAACGAACAGAGGTTCACAAATTTAAGTTTAACTGAACTTGCCAAGTACTATAATGGGATGTTAGAGGAAGATGGGTTTTCTCCAGAGAGAACGAGGATAATCCAACCTGCACTCCAGAAGATACAGGGCTATATTCAAGGGTCAGAGCAACTTCAACATCGGCTGGAGGAGATTTTTGTCGAGACAGATTTCAAGCCTTTGTTTGACGAAGCCCGCCAACTCTTTTCCATAGGTTATCGGGTTTCAGAAAGCATGCTTGATAAGTCCTATTACGACTTACTGGCTTCAGAAGCTCGTCAAGCAAGCTTTCTGGCAATTGCTAAAGGAGATGTTCCTCATAGTCATTGGTTCAAGCTGGGGCGTTCGCTGACTGTAGCCTTAGGAGAGCGGAGTCTAGTTTCTTGGAGCGGTACAATGTTTGAATTCTTAATGCCACTCTTAGTCATGCGGAATTATGAAGGGACATTACTGGATGAAACCTATCATTCCGTTGTGGCTGTACAAAGGAAGTATGGCTTAGAACACAATGTTCCCTGGGGTATTTCAGAATCAGGATTTCACGCCTTCGATCCTCAACTAAATTATCAATATAAAGCCTTCGGAGTTCCAGGATTGGGTCTGAAACGTGGCCTAATTCAGGATCTAGTCATAGCGCCTTATGCCACCTTTTTGGCGCTCATGGTGTCTCCGCATGAAGCTTTGTCAAATATAATCGCTATGGAACAAAAAGGTTTTGGGGGACGTTACGGACTGTATGAAGCGATTGACTATACGACTGAACGAGTTCCCGTTGGACGGTCGTTTAAGTTAGTTCAAAGTTTTATGGCCCATCATCAAGGCATGAGTCTATTAGCTTTGGACAATGCCTTGCATGAAAATGTCATGCAGCAACGCTTACATAATCAAGCGTTAATTCAAGCTACAGAGCTTTTGTTGCAAGAACGCATTCCAGAATCAAGCCTCATCATTCCTCAACCAGAAAACGAACAGACCAGGACAGAACATAAAATTACAGGACCCGAACATGAAAAGAATCAGTTTATACTCATCGACTCTGTCAATAGCCCTATTCCGATCACTCACTGCATTTCGAATGGTCAGTATTCTGTCATGTTGACGAATTCTGGGGCTGGATTCAGCCGATTCAAGAATATTTGTCTCTCCCGCTGGAGGGAGGATGTAACACGAGACCCTTGGGGGATGTTTTTCTATATTCAAAATCTAAATTCTGGTGATGTCTGGTCTGCCGCCTACCAGCCATGTCGAAATCCCGGCGACGACTATAAGGTGACCTATGCAGCGGATCAAGTAGAGTATTGCCGCAAGGATGGAAACATTACAACCCATACTGAAATCGTCGTTTCCCCTGAGGACCAAGCAGAAATGCGCCGAATTTCTCTGACAAATCACAGTAAATATGACAGAACCCTTGAAGTAACAAGTTATTTTGAGGTTGTTCTGGCAAGGTCCAGCGAAGATTTGGCGCATCCTGCGTTTAGTAATCTTTTTATTCAGACTGAATTTACCCACGAGTCGTTATTAGCGTCTCGCAGACCACGCAGTGATAAACAGACCCGTTTATGGATGATGCATACAGTTGCGACCGAAGGAGAGAAGGTCGGTTCCTTGCAGTATGAAACTGACCGGATGCGCTTTATTGGACGGGGAAGAAACTTGGAGAACCCTCAAGCATTGGATGCCAATCACCCGTTGTCGAATACGGTAGGCGCGGTGCTGGACCCCATGATGAGCCTTCGTCAGAGAGTTAAAATTGGTCCAGGGCAGACCGTAAGGGTCTCCTTTTCGGTAGGCTATGCGGAGAGTCGTCAGGAGATCATTCGTATTGCCGAAAAATACCGAGATCCTCTCTCTGTAAATCGAGCGTTTGAGCTGGCCTGGACCCACAGTAAAATGGAACTGAGGCATTTAAATCTGACGGCCGCTCAGGCCAATGAAAGTTTAAGCTTAGGAGGACATTTGCTGTATCTTAGTCCTTGCCGCAGAGATGAGGCTGATTTCATTAAGCAAAATAGCAAAGGACAATCCTCTCTTTGGCCCTATGCTATTTCTGGAGATCTGCCGATCGTCCTGGTTCGAGTCAAGGAATTTGAACACTTAGATTTAGTACGGCGACTTTTGACGATCCATGAGTACTGGAGACTCAAAGGGTTGTTTGCAGATTTAGTCATTCTCAATGAAGATCAAAGCGGATATGTACAAGCCTTCCAGGATAGCCTCCGAGATTTAATCTCCATGGGTCATGCTCGTGATCTCTTAAATCAGGCTGGCGGTGTTTTTCTACTCCAAAAAGACCATGTTCATTCAGAGGGTATCGTTCTTCTATCGACTGTGGCAAGAATTGTATTCAATGGCGAGGGTGGATCTTGTACCGTTCAAATCCGCAAAAAAGGGAAGCTCATCAAAGATGTCGTGGATTCTCAGCCGAGTCTTCAAGACCGTGCGCTCCTTGCTACCCAAGAGAGTATACAAGAACATCGAGAAGCGGCCATAGGACAGTTTTCTGAAGACTTGCTTTTTGCGAATGGATACGGTGGATTTAGCGAAGATGGTAAAGAGTATATTATTAGACTACAGGAAGGAATGAACACACCACTCCCTTGGATTAATGTGATTGCCAACCCTAAGTTCGGCTTTCAAATATCAGAAGTAGGTGCTGGCTATACCTGGTCTCAAAATAGTAGGGAATATAAGCTGACTCCTTGGTCCAATGATCCGATTATGGATTATTCAGGTGAAGTTCTCTATTTACGTGACGAAAAAACTGGAGAATCATGGTCTGTTACTGCCAATCCTAAACGCGGTAAAGGTTCTTATACCATCCGGCATGGTCAGGGATACTCTATTTTTGAGCACCTTAGTCATGGCTTAAAACAAGCACTGCGGCTTTTTGCTCCGATTGACGAATCGGTGAAGATCGTCGAATTAACAGTTACGAACATGATGGACTATCCACAGCGCCTGAGTGCGATCTATTATGTTGAATGGGTGTTAGGAGTGGCTCGAGAGCATACTGCTCCGTATTTGGTGACAGATTACGACCGAGAGCGGAATTGTTTCTTTGCTGAAAATAGGTATCAAGAGGAGTATGCAGACCGGATAGGATTTTTGACTGTTTTTGGAGCGCCGGTGACTAGTTTTACGGGAGATCGTTCTGAGTTTATTGGACGAAACAGGAGTTTGGCAGACCCTTTGGGTTTAGAGTTGGAACTACTATCGGAAACCGTGGGGGCTGGGCTAGATCCTTGTTCTGCGCTGCACCTGATTCTTTCCCTTGCTCCTGGTGAAAGTAAAACAATCACTTTTCTGCTGGGTGAAGCTGAAAATCGCCAAGCAGCTGAGGGGATCATTACTTTGTATGGGCGATCCGAGAAAGCGGGTCAGGCCTTCGAGGAAGTAACAAACTACTGGAATAAGTTGTTAGGAACTGTCCAGGTATCTACGCCAGATATGTCCATGAATTTGCTTCTCAATCGGTGGTTACTCTATCAGACTGTCGTTTGCCGTTTATGGGCGCGTTCAGCGTTCTATCAATCAGGAGGTGCCTATGGTTTTAGGGATCAACTCCAAGATGTGATGGCCTTGGTATATACGATTCCTCAAGCGACCCGTGAGCAAATTATTCTCCATTGTGGGCATCAGTTTATTGAAGGGGATGTGCAACATTGGTGGCACGCCAGTCAAGGAAAAGGGATCCGAACTAAATTTACCGATGATTTGTTATGGTTACCCTTTGTAACTGCTCACTATATCGAACGCACCGGAGATGAGGAAATTCTTAAAGAGGTGAATGGATTCCTTGAAGACGAGCCTCTGAAAGACGACGAGGATGAACGATATTCGATTCCGCACTTTTCCCAGGAACAGGGCAGTGTGTATGAGCATTGTATCCGGGCCATTGAAAGAGGATTGCGTTTCGGAGAACATGGGCTACCCCTCATCGGTTCTGGAGACTGGAATGATGGATTCAGTCAAATAGGGACTAAAGGGAAAGGGGAGAGCGTATGGTTGGGGTGGTTCTTGTACCTAACATTAATACGTTTTGCCGTAGTATGCGATCGTCATCAAGATTTGGAGCGAGGTATAAGATACCGTCGTATAGCCGAAGAACTACAAAAGAATATGGAATTGCATGGTTGGGATGGCGGCTGGTATCGACGAGCTTATTTCGATGATGGCTCAATCTTAGGCTCTTCTCGAAATCAAGAATGTCAAATTGATGCCATTGCTCAGTCTTGGTCGGTGCTTTCTGGGGCAGCAAAACCCACCCGGGCCCAAGATGCCATGTTGGCCTTAGAACACTATTTATGGCGTAAAGAAGATGGTATTCTTCTCTTACTAACGCCTCCTTTTGATAAATGCTTACCGGACCCTGGCTATATTAAAGGGTATGTTCCTGGGGTGCGGGAGAACGGTGGACAGTATACCCATGGGGCCGCTTGGGCAATTATGGCTTACACAAGTTTAGGAGAAGGGGACAAGGCCGGAGAATTGTTTCAGATGTTAAGCCCCATTAATCATGCCCGTACCGAACACGAAGTTAATCGCTACAAAGTAGAACCCTATGTTATGGCAGCTGATGTCTATGCGATATACCCACATGTAGGCCGAGGAGGATGGACGTGGTATACTGGAGCAGCTGGATGGATGTATCAGGCGGGGCTAGAAGGAATATTAGGGTTTACACGTCAAGGGGAGAAGCTGATCCTAAAACCTTGTATTCCAAGTCGCTGGACGGGTTATAGTCTTACTTATCAATATCAATCGACTAAGTATGAGATTAGCGTTGAAAATCCTTATGCTAAGATGACAGGGTGCGAAACTATTACCTTAGATGGTGACGCTTTAGATGAACCTGTCATTGTCCTGAAGGATGACGGTCTAGTGCATACGGTTCGTTTAATATTATAATGGACGTTAAAGAGAGTCCACTAGGACGACCTTTGCCTGCTATTCAAGGGGAAAGGATGAAGAGAATGGATTTTTATCGCACGCTAGCGGAACATTACGATGAGGTATTCCCGTTAAAGGGACCTCAGAAAGCATTTCTGCACGATTATTTAAAGCGAGAATCTCTTACCTCAGTCTTAGATATTGGCTGTGGTACCGGAACATTTGCCTTAGAACTAAGTCAACTAGGTGCCCAAGTGCATGGTGTGGACTTAAGTGCTGAAATGATTGAGATTTCTCAAAGCAAGGCACAGGAGGCTAGAAGTACTGCCACCTTCTCAGTAGCGGATATGCTGGACCTCAGTGGGATAAAGCAACAGTTTGGGGGAATTGTTTGCTTGGGTAATACCTTAGCTCATGTGTCTGGAGAATTGGAGCTCAAACAGGTTTTGGCTCAATTTCGGGAAAAGGGAACTCACCTGTTATTACAAATTGTGAACTATGATCGAATTTTAGCTGAACAGGTTACTGAACTCCCCGTTATTCGCACTAAGAATCTAATATTCTCTCGATTTTACAAGCATCGTCCGGAGGGTATTGAGTTTTCTATGAGCATCGAATTTCCTGACACCAGTCAGATTGTATCTGGAGTTAATCTTCTCTACCCCATAAAAAGTGATATGCTCAGAAATGCCTTGCTCGAGAGTGGTTGGAAAATTGTAGAGCAGTGGGGAAACTTTGAAAAAGCACCCTGGACTGACGATTCTCCCGCAACCATAGTATCGGCAATAGTTACTTAAGGGTAAGGATTAGTCAACAAAAGCCAGTAGTCTTTTACAAGGCACTGGCTTTTGTTGTATATTTTTTTTTAAGACTTTTGAGGGTGTGGATTTCTTTTTCGATTCAAAGAAATCAAAGCGGCTATGATGGCAATTCCCATCGAGACAAGCATGACGGTATGGTAGGCACTCATAAAAGCATTCATTTTTTGGACTGAAGTGGGGTTGTTGACGCCGATAAGGAACATCGCTTGCCGGTTTTCGAATAAAGAGACTGAGAAGGCGATCCCTATGACCATACCGACATTGCGGACGAGGGCATTAATTCCACCTGCGACCCCCAGCTTATTGGGAGGGACCGAACTCATTACACTACTGTTATTGGGGGATTGGAAAAGGCCTGCCCCTATACCCATTAGCAGGAGTCCCGGAGCAATTTGCCAGAATAAGGACGTTGTTGTCAACGTTGAAAGGTAAAATAAGCCTAAAGCAGTTACGCACAGGCCTGTGGTGGTTAAGATGGTTGGTCCAATACGGTCAGAAGCGTGTCCGCTCAGAGGTGCTACAATCGCCATCATCAGAGGAAATGAGGTCATCAGTAATCCTACTTGGGTTGGATTATAATTTAAAACATGCTGGAGATAGAAGGGCATGAGCATTACATTAGCAAACATCGCCACAAAGGAGAGCAGACCCGTAAGATTCCCTATGAAAAATGCTCTGATGCGGAACATAGAAAGGTCAATCATGGGATTAGTCACTCGAACCTCGGTATAGAAGAAGAGTTCCAGAAAAAGCGTTCCGATAATCAAACCTATCAGGATAGGATAGGAGTTCCAGCCCCAACTTTGACCATTACTAATGGCAAACATTAGACTAATTATCCCAAGAGTAAAAAAGAGGGCACCGACATAATCAAAATTTTCATTGTTCTGCTGGGGTTTATCAGGCGGAAGAATGATTTGAGCGGCGAGATAGCCAATGACCCCAATCGGTAAATTGATATAGAAGATAGAACGCCAGTCTAACAGTCCGACCAAGACCCCACCAAGAGCTGGACCGGTGAGACTTCCTAATGCAACCACTGTCCCAGTTAATCCTAAGGCGCGACCGCGCTCTTTGGGTGAAAAATTAGCGGTGATAATCGCGGCACTGTTAGCCATCAGCATTGAAGCTCCAATAGCTTGAAGGATACGCATCCCGACTAAAAACCAAATGTTTGTCGCTAATCCACATAGAACAGACCCCAGAGTAAAGACTAGAAAACCAATGGAGAAGATGCGTTTGCGTCCTAGGAGATCTGCCACTCGTCCAAACACGGGGAGCAAACTAGAAATGGTTAATAAATAAGCCGTCACAACCCACTGTAAGGTTGAAAGATCGGAATTCAACTTGCTGGAAATGGTGGGCAAGGCTACATTAACGATACTACTATCTAAAGTTGCCATAAATGTACCAATGGAAACGGTTATCAAGATAAACCAGCGGTACCGATCTGATGATTTAAACCTTGCTGTGAGATTGTTGCTGATTTGGCTCATAGGGTTTTAGACTCCTTCCGATCTACAAACGAAACATTAACATTAATTTCAATAAATAATATATCATAACCTGTCTAGTTAAACTATATTCTAGCAGAGCTGACAGAGCTGAAGCATGATATTTTTCGCAGTCAATTATTTTTCAATATTATACCAATTAGATGAATCGCTTAAGAAACTATGACTCATTAGCAAAGTTATACCTTAGTCTCACATCACTTTATGAAGACTGATCTGCCTAGAAACTAAATTATCTCACCACAAACAAACCCTAAAGGGGGCCATTAATTATTTTTGAAATTGTCATCCAAACGTTGGATGATTCTAACTTACCAATCTCCACTGGTAATTATTATCGATAACAATTGACGCTATACGGGTTAGATCCAGAACATCCGCTGTACATGCTTTAAAAATAAACTCTAACAAGCCATTGATCCCGAGTACGGCTACTTTTTTCTCTAGAAGCTCACTATGTACTAGCAAAACATTCATAAATCGACCGATTTGCATAAGGTGATGAAATCCTACCATGGCATTCCAATTGTAGGAAAAGCAGTGCTCATATTGATATCCTTGATGTTTCATAACCAAAAAG
>LADV01000032.1 GCA_000961805.1 Peptococcaceae bacterium BRH_c23
TTGGAGGGTGATGAAACGTTAGACGCCTTAGATTGGGTTTTACGCGAGGCGCAGCAATTGGGACAAAGGATCGATATTGTTTTGCATCCTCTTAATCCTGATGAGGTGATTGGAATTGTATTTCCTGAAAGGCATTTGGCGATCTGGCAGGGCAATCCAGAAAACTTAAAGGATCAGGGCTTAGATCGACCTTTCAGCAAAAAACTAGTAGAAATTTTAGCAGCTTGGCAGACGCATAGGTCTCAGTTAAAGGGGAAATATATGGAGACTGTGAACTTTGATCAATTGGATAGCTATAGGGAAACCGTACTTAATCAAATTTTAGGCGATTTACAAAGGAAAGAATAAGCTAATCATTAACCAAATAAGGTGGGATCGACAAGAAACTCTCCGAGGTCTGCCATAAGACGTTCAAGATCGTTTTCTTTAAGGGCTAACCGATCGAGAGCGTCTTGTTGTATAGGGTTTAAAAAGTTGTCCACACCGCCCCCAATCCCGAGTAAACTGGCTAGCCCGTTAGCAACGTGAACGACACTGGCGAGTTCCACATGACTTTGCGCCTGGGATGGGGCATGGTGGGAGGAAATAGCAGACACGAGATCCTGAGGTAAGAACCATGTTTTAGCAAGAAATCCACCAACGGTTGCATGATTAAAACCAATCACCTTTTCCTCAAGCTCTACATAAGTAAATTTTGCTTCTTTCACCTTTTCTAGAAGATAGGGCCCTACTTCTTGGACGTAGATAGAGATAACTAGTTTGCCAATATCATGAAGCAACCCTGCGGTAAAAGCAACATCTCCGAAGGGAAGTTTTCGATGTTGGCATAGACGTTTCGCTGTCATAGCAGTCAACAGGGAATGCTTCCAGAGTCCTTCCTGCTCGATCCCATACCCCAAGAGGTCGGTTTTCAGTAAGGGAGCCACTGCGGAAGCCATAGCTAACCCTTGGGTTACTTGGAAGCCAAGCATGACTATTGCTTCTTGCAGGGAAGAGATTCGTCGCGCATAGCCGTAATAGGCGGAATTTGCCTGGCGCAGCATACCGGCCGTGAGTGCTGGATCCCGGCCAATGACAGTTTCAAGGTCCTTCACGGAAGTATCGGGATTTTTGGTTAAAGCAATCACGCGTAAAGCCGAAGTTGGCAGGGGGGGCAGAGCTTGAACTCGTTTTAAGATATGTTCTAACTTAATAGGCAACTGTTGTTACCTCCTTCACTATTTTCAAGGATGAGAATTAAGACGATTTAATCGTACTAAAGATAAATGCCCCGAAATAAGCTTTAAAAATTCTAATAAATGTAAAAAATTATAAGAATTAAGAAATAAATCCACGAATAAATAAGTAGTTATAATCATAATACATGATCTCCTTTTCCCTGCATTTTTTAACAAGACAAGGGGAAGCTAACTCAAAGAATTAAAATTTGAGTCCGGAAAGGAGCGTGTAACATGTCCAGGAGATTTAAATTCTTATTAATCATGATTTCACTCTGTCTTAGTTTAACCATAACTGGCTGTGGTCTACAAGACCTTTTAGGAAAAAATAAAAGTAAAACGGCGACAAAAAAAGCGGAGAATCAAACTATTATTGCAGTTTCTTTAAATGAGGATGATCCTAACAAATTGCTGATCTCAAAAGGGATCGAAGATTTTGCGAAGAAAGAAAACGCGAAAGTGATATATATGGAAAAAAAGTCTGGAGCAGACCCTTTAAAAGGGGCGAAAATCCTAATTTACCAAGGGGGAGATTCGAGTATTTTACAGAAATCCCAAAAGGAAGAAATACCTATTTTAGCCTTAACCCAACTTCCTTCTGGTGTGAAGCCCGAAGGAATTATTACTCCAGATCAGGAAAAAGCGGGTGCGTTGATGGCCCAAACTCTGGTAAGTAAGGTTTCAGAGGGGCTAGTTGTAATTTTGCAGGGAGATCCTAACGAGAGCGGATCTCAAGAGCGCTTAGCTGGTAATAAAGCAGTCTTAAGCAAGTATCCGAAGATTGCAGTCCATACTATTGCTAGTACTCCTGGTTCCGAGTCATTAACTCGAACGGGCTTAGTAGAGTTCCTTCAGAAAAATCCTGAAACTGTTCAAGGAATTTTGGCTCATACTGAAAAATTAGCGCTTCAGGCCAGCGAAGTTTTGAAACAGTTAGATAAAAAAATTAGTCTGGTCGGAGGACAGGTTAGTCTTGCATCGATAGAGCGGATGTCAAGCGGAACACAAATGGGGGATATTGATACGTCCCCATATTTGCAGGGTGTTAATGCTTATCAATGGGCTCAAAAGATAATCAAAAAGCAACCCTTAGAGGTCAATGATTCCATTACCAGTGAGCAAGGTGAAATTCCAGCTAAGATTATTGCTGTCAAAGCTGTAACTCCTGAAAACATTTCAATTATCCAAAACAGTTACACCAAAACAATAAAAAGCGCTGAACAGGATAAGAAGGCAAAGGAGCAGGAGGATAAAAAAGAAAAGTCATCGGGACAAGCTTCTGAGGGCAAAGATAAAGAAGAAGCAGGAAAAGAGGGAGAAGCTAAGAACGAAGGAAAGTCCGAAGAAAAGGGCTCTAGTGCTATCCCTGCTGAAGCAAAAAAGGTGACTGAACGGATAAAAACTGAGACGAACCGAGAATACCTTGATGCGCAAGGTAAAGTAATTGGCACGGAGAAAACCGTCAATGAACAGGTAAAGACAGTGCCGTCTGAAATGATCAAACAACAAGCAGAGCAGTCACAAGTAAAAGCGAAAGATGGAGGGGATGAGGCGAAAGACAAAGAAGGGGACAAGAAGGAATAAGAAAGAATAAGAAGGAACACAAAAGAACACAAAAGAACACAAAGAGAAAATGAACTTGTTCAACAAAAGTCGAACATCGAGTCTTCGGTAGGGGAGTCTATCCCCTCCGAAGCGAGAGTAAGGGGTACCACTCCCACTTTGGAAATGAGAGTCATAAATTTACTTAACTTAAGCCGAAATGTATTTTTCGGCTTTTTTATTCTGGTCAAAGCCCTGTCGGCATGCGGACCACTAATGAATGCAAATGGTCTTTTTCCAGGGCAGACTCTCATGCTGCTTCGCAGTACCATCAGACGATGAAAATTACTTCTCAGGCCAAGGCCACCTTCAAGAAAATTAAAGATCAATAATTTGTATATGCAAGGGCATAGATGTAAAATAAACGGAGAAGAGCATATATTTAAAATGGGCATGAGTGTGTTTCTTAATTCATACTTTATAATCGAAAGGAAGAGCGGAGCATGGAATTTCAGATACATGCCCCCTACCAACCTGCTGGGGATCAACCTCAAGCCATTGATGATTTGACCGCTGGGTTGAGTAGAGGTCAAAATCATCAGACATTGCTGGGGGTTACAGGATCAGGGAAAACTTTCACGATGGCGAATATTATTATGAAGGTGCAAAGACCAACCCTTATTCTGGCCCATAACAAAACATTGGCGGCACAGCTTTATAGTGAGTTCAAAGAGTATTTTCCCGAGAATGCCGTGGAGTATTTTGTGAGTTACTATGATTATTACCAACCGGAAGCCTATGTGCCTTCGAGTGATACCTTTATTGAAAAGGATGCTTCGATCAATGAAGAGATCGAAAAGTTACGCCACTCGGCGACCGCTGCCCTGTTGGAGCGTCGTGATGTAATTGTGGTGGCTAGTGTTTCTTGTATTTATGGTTTGGGTTCTCCGGAGGATTACCGGGACCTTGTCCTTTCTCTACGCCAGGGACAAGTTGTTGATCGAAATGAGATTTTACGAAAGCTGATAGCGATCCAATATGACCGCAATGATATAGCCTTCACCAGAGGAACGTTTCGAGTTCGAGGAGATGTAGTAGAGATTTATCCTGCTGCCTCGACTGAACAAGTGATTCGAGTGGATATGTTCGGTGATGAAATTGAACACATCTACGAGATTAATATGCTCACTGGGGAGATTTTAGCGGAGCGCTATCATGTCTCTATTTTCCCAAATTCACACTATGTGACTGCTCAGGAAAAGGTCATGGAAGCAGCAGAGAATATTGAAAAAGAATTGGACGAACAATTGAAGGTTTTGGAATCTGAGAATAAACTCTTAGAGATGCAACGACTTGAACAACGAACACGCTATGATTTAGAAATGCTCAGAGAAATGGGCTTTTGCAACGGGATTGAAAACTATTCTCGCCACTTGACGTTTCGTGAGCCTGGAGACACACCTTACACTTTGTTAGATTATTTTCCTGAGGATTTTATCCTCTTTGTGGATGAATCCCATGTATCCCTACCCCAAGTCAGAGGCATGTACGAAGGGGATCGGTCACGTAAAACCACCCTAGTGAACTATGGTTTCCGTCTTCCCTCTGCTTTAGATAACCGTCCGCTAAAATTTGCCGAATTCGAACATACGATTAAGCAAAGCGTCTACGTCAGTGCTACACCTGGGCCGTATGAGATGGCCCACTGTCCCACGGTCGTAGAGCAGATCATCCGACCTACAGGGTTGTTGGATCCGGAAGTTATTGTGCGTCCCACGAAAGGTCAAATTGATGACTTATTGGGAGAAATCAAGGCACGGATTGCAAGGGATGAACGGATTCTCGTGACAACGCTTACGAAAAAGATGGCGGAAGATCTCACGGATTACTTTAAAAATCTAGAAATCAAGGTCAAGTATCTTCATTCAGATATTAAAACACTGGAACGGGTGGAAATCCTAAGAGAGCTTCGCTTAGGCGATATTGATGTCGTGGTTGGGATTAACCTATTGCGGGAAGGCCTAGACTTACCGGAAGTTTCCCTAGTGGCAATTCTCGATGCCGATAAAGAAGGATTTCTTAGGTCAGACCGTTCTCTGATTCAGACCATCGGTCGTGCAGCGCGCCATGCTCAGGGTAAGGTCATCATGTATGGAGATAAGATAACCCAATCAATGCAGAATGCGCTAGATGAAACAAACCGACGTCGGTCGATTCAAATGGCCCATAACGAAAAAATGGGGATTACTCCTCAAACGATCCGTAAAGCGGTTCATGAAGCCCCAGAGGCAACCAAAGTCGCCGAAATGAAGCAAGCCTACGGCAAAAAACTTTCCCCTGAAGAGCTTGCCCAACTCATTAAGAGCTTAGAAGACGAAATGCGCCTAGCAGCGCGAGATCTTGATTTTGAGCGAGCCGCCGAAATCAGAGATGCCATGATCGAGTTAAAAGGAGAAGAGAATAAATACAAAATGACAGGCCAACAAGGCAAGAACAAAAAGAACACACGGTATGACCAGAAGGCACAGAAAAAACAGGGATCTTCCCGCAGAAAATAAGAAATGAGGCAACCCATGACCCAAGAATACCTACGCGTGCGTGGAGCACGCGCTCACAACTTAAAAAACATCGACATCGATATTCCGCGTAACAAGCTAGTAGTCATCACAGGTCTGTCCGGCTCGGGAAAATCCTCCCTAGCCTTCGATACAATTTATGCGGAGGGGCAGCGCCGTTACGTGGAATCCCTTTCAGCCTATGCTCGGCAGTTCTTAGGACAGATGGACAAGCCAGATGTGGATTCCATCGAAGGGCTTTCCCCGGCGATTTCCATCGACCAAAAGACGACCAATCGCAACCCGCGTTCGACGGTCGGTACAGCTACGGAAGTCTCCGATTACCTGCGCTTGCTTTATGCTCGAATTGGACATCCCCATTGCCCAAAGTGTGGTCGGAGTATTTCCCAGCAGACCATTCAACAAATGGTAGACCAACTGTTGAGTTTCCCTGAACGGACCAAACTGCAAATCCTAGCTCCCCTCGTGAAAGGTAAAAAAGGGGAACATCAAAAAACGTTTGAAGACGCCCGTAAGGCAGGGTATGTTCGAGTACGAGTCGATGGAGAGATAAGGGACCTTAGTGAAGAGATTGAGTTGGCCAAAAATAAAAAACATTCCATCGAGGTTGTGATCGACCGCATTTCTCTGAAACCAGGGAGTGCTGAGCGTTTGGCGGATTCTTTGGAAACCGCGCTTAAACTCGGTGAAGGAAATGTGATTGCTGACATTACGGATGGGGAGGAGTTGCGCTTTAGCGAAAACTTTGCCTGCCCGGATTGTGGTATTGCTCTGGAGGAGATCTCTCCGCGCCTTTTTTCATTTAATAGTCCTTATGGAGCTTGCCCGGCCTGTACAGGCTTAGGTGCAAATCTTGTGGTAGATATTGACCTTATGATCCCGAATCGTTCCCTGTCTCTAGCAGATGGAGCCATAGCGCCTTGGGCCAAATCAACGTCCAATTATTACCCAAGAATGATGCAGGCGGTAGCTCAAAACCTTGACTTCGAGATGGATACCCCTTTGAAAGACTTGACCGAGAGTCAATGGCAGGGATTGCTCAATGGAACCGAGACCCCGATCACGTTTCAATATCAAAATATTTTTGATCAGTTAAAAACCTATCACACTAACTTTGAAGGCTTGATCCCCTATTTTGGACGTCGGTATCGGGAGTCCACCTCAGATATGGTTCGCTCCGAAATCGAAGGATACATGAGTGAACATCCCTGCCCAGAGTGTCAGGGAAAACGTCTAAAACCAGAAGCGCTAGCGGTAAAAGTGGGTGGGATCTCCATCGATGATCTGTCCCGCCTATCAATTACAGAAGCAATCAACTTTGTTAATGCACTTATTCTATCGCCCAAAGAAGAAACCATTGCTCAGCAAATTATCAAGGAAATCAAGGAGAGATTGGGATTCTTGATGAATGTGGGACTGGACTACCTGACCATGGCTCGAGCTGCTGGTTCGCTCTCCGGAGGGGAGGCCCAGCGGATTCGCTTGGCGACTCAGATCGGATCAAGCTTGATGGGAGTACTCTATGTACTTGATGAACCGAGTATTGGGCTTCACCAGCGAGATAACGCCCGTTTACTTGGGACGTTGAAGCGCTTACGGGACCTCGGCAACACTCTAATCGTTGTAGAACATGATGAGGATACGATGATTGCCGCAGACCATATTATCGATATTGGTCCCGGAGCAGGGGCTCATGGAGGGCGAGTGGTTGCCGAAGGTCGGATAGAAGAAATAAAGGCCAACAAGGAATCAATCACCGGACAGTATTTGAGCGGCTTGAAACAGATTGAGGTTCCTAAAGATCGACGGCAACCGAATGGCAAGTGGCTTGAGGTCTTTGACGCTCGAGAGAACAACCTCAAGAATGTCCATGCGCGAATCCCTTTGGGATTGTTTACCTGTGTGACAGGCGTCTCAGGTTCAGGAAAGAGCACTTTAGTCAATGAAATTATCTATAAGAGCTTAGCTTCAAGTCTCAATCGTGCCCGGGTCCGTTCTGGGGCTTACGGTCGAATGGAAGGCTTGGAGCATCTGGAAAAGGTCATTGATATAGACCAGTCCCCAATCGGACGGACTCCCCGTTCCAATCCTGCAACATATACGGGTGTGTTTGATTTTATTAGAGAGCTTTTCTCCATTACTCCAGAGGCAAAAATGCGGGGCTACAAACAAGGCCGGTTTAGTTTTAATGTCAAAGGTGGTCGGTGCGAGGCTTGTCGTGGAGACGGAATCATTAAGATTGAGATGCATTTTCTGCCAGATGTTTATGTTCCCTGTGAAGTTTGTGAAGGAAAACGTTATAATCGGGAGACCTTGGAAGTGCGCTATAAAGGGAAAAATATTTCTCAAGTTCTCGATATGACCGTGGATGAAGCGGTGGAGTTCTTCCAAGTAGTCCAGAAGATCGCTCGAAAATTCCAGACCCTCCAAGATGTGGGGCTTGGTTATATCCGTCTGGGCCAGCCTGCAACCACCTTATCTGGGGGAGAAGCTCAGCGGATCAAGCTTGCTTCGGAGTTAAGTCGCCGTAGTACGGGTAAGACCATTTATATACTCGATGAACCTACGACAGGTTTGCATACGGCAGATATTGATAAACTCCTCCATGTGCTTCACCGTTTAGTTGATGGGGGAGATACGGTCCTCGTAATCGAGCATAATCTTGATGTCATTAAAACAGCTGATTGGCTGATTGACCTCGGTCCAGAAGGCGGAGACCGGGGGGGAGAAGTGCTGGTTGTTGGTAACCCAGAGGATGTCGCTGCCTTCCCGGCATCTTATACGGGGCAGTATTTGAAACGTTATTTGGATTAGCGGATAGGGAGTTGAAAAAAGTTTTGACGATTCGTTTAGTCGCAATGGATCTCGATGATACCTTGCTTAGAGATGATTGGACAATTTCCCCGCGAGTAGTAAAGGCTATACAAAAGGCTCAAGCACAAGGAGTGAAGATGACGATTGCCACTGGGCGGATGCCCATTTCTACACGCCCTTATGCAGAGCAACTCCGGGTCGATGTTCCGATCATCACTTACCATGGGGCAATGATCCAACAGGTTTTAAGTCGTGAAATTCTCTTCAGGCGCGTTATTCCGAGTGCACTCGCTGCTCAAATCGTAGAGCATGTTACGAAACTTGGAATTTATGGTCAAGTGTATCTCAAGGACCGTGTAGTTGCCCCGAAACTTAATGAATGGTCTAGGGAGTACTCCAGAATAGCAAGTGTTCATATTGAGGAGGCTGACCTGTCGGTCCTGCTTTCCCAGGAACCAGAAGGGGTGGAGAAGATCCTCCTTATTGCGGAGGAGTCTGTGCTCGATCAATTGACCCCTTCACTGAATCAATGTTATGGTGAAAAAGTGCATATTACAAAATCTAAGCCCCATTTCCTAGAAATCACGGATTGCTCTGTCAATAAAGGCGTGGCTTTGGCTGCTTTAGCAAAACGCTTTGGAATCGCCCAGCAAGACGTTATGGCGATTGGTGATAGCTTCAATGATTTAGAAATGATTCAATATGCCGGCGTTGGAGTAGCCATGGGAAATGCCCGTTCGGAAATAAAAGAGCAAGCGGACTTTGTCACTTTCTCAAATGAGGAAGACGGGGTAGCAGAGGCAATTGAACGCTATGTATTAAGAATTGATGCTTAAGAAGTATAAACCGTGAGTTTAAAAACTAAAAATGAACAAAATGAGAGTTGTCGATTAAGTGTAATAAGTAATAAGTAATAAGTAATAAGTAATAAGTATTGGATTGGGAATTAAGGAAATCTAAATCCGCCTTGTGTCTTGAGTACAGAGTATAGAGTTACAGAGTATAGAGTACGGATAAACAAAATTGAGTGGAGGTTATGAACATGAATATAAAAACCGTTCGTCAAACAGCGCGAGAAAAGCTCAAGGGTTATTGTCGAGTTTGTCCAGAATGTAATGGCAAGGCCTGTGCAGGGGAAGTCCCAGGTATGGGAGGAATGGGGACGGGAGCATCGTTTAAAAATAATGTTGAAGCTCTAGCAGCATTTCGCATCAATTTAAGGACAATGCATAGTGCCAAACACCCTGATACACAGATCAAACTCTTTGGTCAAGAACTGAAAACCCCGATTCTTGGGGCACCGATTATGGGTAACAACTTCAACATGGGTGGGGCTTTGAATGAAGAAGAATGGGCTGAAGCTGTGATTCAAGGTTGCTTAACTTCAGGAACGTTAGGGTGCACGGGGGACGCACCAGACCCGGCAATGTATTTTACCGGTATTGATGTGATAGCTAAAGCTCAAGGACGGGGTATTCCGATTATAAAACCCCGGGAACAGGATGAGGTTCTTAACTGTCTGCGTCGAGCTGAGGAAGCGGGAGCTCTGGCAGTGGGCATGGATGTGGATACGGCCGGCCTAGTCTCTATGAAGGTTGGGCCAAAAAGTGTAGAAGAAATGAAAGCCATCATTTCCAGTACCTCTTTGCCGTTTATCATTAAAGGAATCATGACGGTAAGCGAAGCAGAAATGGCACTTGAAGTAGGAGCTTCAGCAATTGTGGTCTCAAACCATGGGGGAAGAGTACTCGATCATACTCCAGGTACCGCTGAAGTTTTGCCAGAAATCGCTGCGGTGGTGGATGGCCGAATTCCTGTGATCGTTGACGGAGGAGTACGAACCGGTGTTGATGTCTTAAAGATGTTAGCACTCGGTGCTGATGCCGTCATGATTGGAAGACCTCTAATTATTGCCGGCTATGGCGGAGGGGCAGACGGGGTTGCTTTAGTACTGAGGAGAATAACGAATGAATTGAAACAGGCCATGCTTCTCACAGGCTGTGCAACACTGAGTGATATTAATATTGACGTGCTGTTTTGATCTAAAATAATAAGAGTACAGGCACAAATCGCCAATGTCATATCCACTTCCTGGATTGAATTAAAGTCGTTGAAAAAGCGAAATGTTCCATGTGGAAATCTAGTAAGTAAACAACTTTTTTTTAGTAAGAGCTTCGTCGGATAACGAAGCTCTTACAATTATGGAGATCTTGCAGTAGAACTCAATCTGTGAGCGGCAGGCTAGGAAATTCTATAACTATCAGAATATGCTATGAATTTGCCGGAAAAACTAAGATTTATTTTGAAAAAGAAAGTTAGTTCTCTTGTGCTAACTGGCACAAGAATTGCATCGAGGGAGCTAAACCGCTATACTTAGGGAGAAGGGGGTTTTTCTATTTGCGTATTCTTTTGGTGGCCCTCAATGCCAAGTATGTTCATACAAATTTAGCCCTTCGCTATTTGCGGGAAGGGATACGCCCCGATTTCCCTAACAGTTTGCTTTTGGAATTTAGCATTAACGATCGCCTTGAACGCATTGCTGGGGAAATCTATGAAGCCAAGGCCGATGTCATTGGCTTTTCGTGTTATATTTGGAATCTGAAAGAAGTCATGGCGGTCATTAGGTATCTTCACCCCGTCTGCCCGGATGTGAAGTTTGTGATTGGGGGTCCGGAAGTTTCTTTCGGGGCCGAAGAGTTTCTCACCGAGCATCCTGAGGTAGATGCCCTTGTTCTTGGTGAAGGGGAACGCATTTTTTTAGATCTACTTAAGACGTGGCAGGATGGTCGTGATCTTTCTGAGGTGCTAGGAATAGTATGGAGAGATAATAAAGCAATTGTTGTCAATCCTATCTGTGCCAACCCTCTCGATTTAAATGAGCTACCGTTTCCCTATCTGGAGGACGAAGACTTCACAGGACGACTTGTCTATGTTGAAACGACTAGAGGATGTCCGTTTAACTGTCAGTACTGCTTGTCCTCAACGTTCCGAGGGGTTCGATTTTTGGAGCCGGAGAAGTTTCGGCAGGTGTTTCGGCACTTACTGGAAAACGGTGCTCGGACCATAAAGTTTGTGGATCGCACGTTTAATGCCAATAAAAGTCATGCTCTGCGCATCTTGGACATCGTGCGGGAAGAGAGTGAGAAACACCCAGATGCCCAAAAGATACGGGTTCACTGTGAGATGGCTGGTGACCTTTTTGACGAAGAATGGCTGAATTATCTTAGAAATTATCCACGGGGATTAATTCAATTGGAAATCGGAGTACAATCGACCTATCCACCGACACTCGAGATCGTGTCACGCCCTCAAAACTTCGAGAAATGGAAAAAATACGTACCAGAAATCCAAACCTTCGGAATTCAGCTTCATCTTGATTTGATCGCCGGGTTACCCGTTGAAAACTGGACAAACTTCCGAACCTCATTTAACGATGTCTATACAGTTAGACCAGATATGCTGCAGCTAGGGTTTTTAAAAGTACTTAAAGGATCTGGGCTACGTCTGCAAAGCAAGCGCTATGGTCTGGTGTATACGCCAGACCCACCCTATACAATTTTAGAAACCTCAGTCTTGTCCCACGGCGAAATACTTCAATTACATCGTATGGAAGAAGTTCTCGATAAATATTATAATTCAGGGAAGTTTTCTCATGCCTTACCTGAAACCGTTAAACTTTTTCCAACCCCCTTCGATTTTTACCATGGGTTTGCGGAGTTTTGGCAGCAAAACGGTTGGTTTAAACGTCAGTGGCAGGGGAAAGCCCTTTTTGATAGACTTTGGGAGTTTCTTGAGGGATTTGAAGCTCAGTCAGAGCCCCCCGTAGACATTCCATGGGATACAATTCGAGATGCCCTGCGCTTTGATTATTATCTTTGGGAACGTCCAAACATCATACCTGATTATTTAGGTCCTGACAAAAGTTCGGAGTGGGGAGAAACGGCAGATTTGCAGAAAGCAAAACAGGAAGAGATTCGGAAAGCTGGTTATTGGAAAACAGTGATTCCAGAGTTCAGTCTATTGGATCGGCGTCAGTGGATCCGCAACACCGCAGTTGCCTGTTTCACGACTGATTTATCTCCTGTTGCTCAATCCCCTAGACCATGCTGGTATCTTTTCTACTATCAACAGGGGAAGGTGAAGGCTTACCGGTATCTAGGAAACTCTTCTGAAAGAGTATATACTCCTTCAGAAGATTAGCTGAATTTATCCGGGAACTATTTACGAACCACGACCTCGTGGTAGTTAACCACCGGATATTGGATACTTTATGAAAGATAGAGGAACTTATACATGGACTAAATATGCGATGTAACGGCATTCGGTGAGCGATATCGAACATCGAACTTCGAACTTCGAACCTCGATTTTGAATGGAGTGCAGTACAATGACTTCCACTTATTTATGCAAAACGATCACACGATGGTTTTACATAGTTGTCATAGCCTTACTTGTTGCCGGGTGTGCGAGAGAACCTCAGATGGGAGAACCGGGTGGACCGGCACCTGCAGTGGTGGACGTCTGGCATTCCTTGCAAGGGGCAGAAGCTCAGGCCTTACAAGTTCAGGCTCAAATGATCAATCAGACCCATCCTGAAGTGATTATCAAACTTAGTTATGTACCAGAAAAAAAATTCGTAGCCTTTTCCTATCAAGCAGAGGCTGGAGGAGAAGGCCCTGAGCTATTCATCGCATCTAGGGAGATTATCCGTCAGCTTTATGAACAAGGGGCGTTGGCACCCACAGTGTACGAGGATCAAGAGGGTTTTCCTGCGGCCTCGAAAGGTTTTCGATTTGGTGGGGAGGAGTATGGTCTTCCTTGGTTGACAGATATTCCTTTGCTTTATTTCAGAACAGATACAGCAGCAATTCCTGTCAATTTATCGGACTTATTCTCCGCTAAAGGTGGGGTTTCCGTAGCCGCCACAGATACTTCCACACTTTCAGCATGGTGGAATGGGCAGGGTGGGAGGTTGATGAATGGAGGGGTCCCAGCCTTAGATGATCCCAACAATGTTGTATTTCTTCAACAACTTTTTACTTGGCAAAGTGCTAAAGCTCTGCGGATTGATCCGGCTACATTCACCGCGTTTTCCGGCGGGCAAACTCCTTATATGATCGCTGGGGCAAGTGCAGCAAAATCGTTGACTCAACTGAATGTGCCTTGGGGTAGCCTATTGCTTTCTGATTTATTAAATGGACAGGGACAATCTCTTTTAGGAACGACCCTGGGGATCGCAAATTCTGCTACCAAGACGAATGAAACGATGAGATCGGCGATTCAAACCGTGGAAAAAGCTCTGCTCGCCCCAGAGGTGGAAGGGGCAATGCTGGAGGCAGGACGACTTCTTCCTGCCAATATGGGATACTACCAACGGCCAGAGGCCCAGAAAGGTGTCTTTCCGCAGGCTAAGCTGGCACTTGATAGGGCATGGGCGTTAGAAGGAAATGCTCCAGAGTGGAAGTTGATTCCGCTCCAAAATTTGGCATGGAGTAATGCCTTAGCGGGAAACGTTGCTCCCTTAGATGCTCTGGTAAGTGCACAAGAACATGCTAGAGAAGTTTTAACGCCCTAGAGTTCGTCATAATCTTAAAAGAGTGGGAGGTGAAACTATGAATAAGAAAGGATTAGAACTCATTGTCATCACGGGTTTATCAGGAGCAGGTAGGACTCAAGCCATGCAAAGTCTTGAAGACCAAGGATTTTTTTGTGTTGATAATTTACCGCCTACTTTTCTGGTTAAATTTGCTGAGCTTTGTGCCCAGTCCCGTGGAAAAGTTTCCAAAGCAGCGATAGTCTGTGATTTGCGTGGAGGAGAATTTTTTTCCTCACTTAGCGAGGCTTTGGCTAATCTTGAGAAAGAAGGCTTTCGTCTGGAAGTTCTCTTTCTTGATGCTTCCGATGAAACCTTAATCCGCCGTTATAAAGAATCCCGTCGTCGCCATCCTCTGTCTCCTCACGGACGAGTATTGGATGGAATTCAAGCTGAACGCCAGCAGCTTGAGGAGTTAAGAATCCGTGCTGACAATATAATCGACACGTCTGACTTAAGCGCCCAACAACTTCGTAGTCAAGTAGCGGATCTCTTTTGTAAGGCTCAGGGGCTAGATCAAATGGCTGTTTCAGTGATATCCTTCGGCTTTAAGTATGGTATCCCGATGGATGCGGACTTGGTTATGGATGTGCGCTTTCTTCCGAATCCATACTATGTAGAAGCGCTTCGTCCTCTGACCGGGGAGCATACGTTGGTAAGAGACTATATCTTTGGCAATCAAATGGCCCAAGAATTTATGGAAAAATACCTGGGACTGCTTGAATACATCCTGCCTAATTATATCAAAGAGGGAAAAACCCACTTAGTTATCGGAATTGGCTGTACAGGAGGACAACATCGCTCCGTGGCCATTGCTGAAAGGGTGGGGCAATTTCTAACGGAACGGAATTATTCGATTAGTGTTAAACATCGGGATGCTAAGAAAAATCAAAAGGGTGGAACTGGGCGATGAAAACTGTAAAGCGTGAGTGGTTTTCAAGATATCTAAAATGGCTCTACCCAAATCTAAGGGTTAAACGCTGGTTTATCCTAGCGGTTCTTGGAATCTTCCTTTTCGCGACGGGTTTCTCTGTTATGAATGATGGGGTAGCCATTGGCTACGCTGAGTTACAGTTCCGAGAAATTATCTATCAAATAACGGGTAGTACCCGGCATATAACTGTACCGACAGGTCTTGTGATCAGTATCTTAGGGATCGTCTTAATTATTATAGGTTTTAAACGAATGCTTTACTCGATTATTTCCTCCGTACTCCCTGAAAATGAAGGGAAAATTGTGGATGTGATTTACGCTCGGCAATATTTACGTAGAGGACCAAAGATTGTGGTAGTGGGTGGCGGGACAGGGCTCTCAGCCCTTCTGAGCGGACTTAAGCAATATACTTGTAATCTTACAGCCATAGTTACTGTTTCGGATGATGGTGGCAGTTCGGGAAAGCTACGGGATGAAATGGGTATACAACCCCCCGGAGATGTACGCAATTGTCTGGTGGCTTTGGCTGATACTGAAGATATTATGGATACTCTTTTTTCTTACCGCTTTGAAAGTGGGAATCTCAAGGGCCATAGCCTGGGAAACCTGCTTCTGGCAGGACTAACAGATACCTTTGGGGATTTTCAGAAAGGGATTGAACAGGTTAGCAAAGTATTTGCTCTCCGTGGGAAGGTATTCCCCTCCACGTTAGAACAAGTGGTCCTCCTGGCGGAGTTAGAGGACGGGACTCGAGTGGTAGGGGAGACCGCAGTTCGGGTTACTGAGGGAAAAATTCGAAGAGTTTACCTCGAACCTAGTGACTGTATACCATTACCGGACGCCATGAAGGCCCTTGAAGAAGCAGATCTTATTGTCCTAGGTCCCGGAAGCCTATATACTAGCGTTCTTCCCAATTTACTGGTCAAAGGTCTCAGAGATAAAATCCGAGCAGTGAAAGCCCCTTGTGTCTATGTATGTAATGTAATGACGGAAAAAGGCGAGACGGATGGTTATCGGGTGTCTGATCACCTTAGAGCGATTCTTGACCACTGTGGCACAGATTTCGTCGATGCAGTACTGGCTGCCAAAGGAGAAATTACGGCACCCCTTCTTAAGCGCTACGTTGAGGAAGAGGCCGTTCCGGTCATTACTGACCCTAAAGTAGTACAACACTTGGGGGCGAAATATTTTGAGGCAAATTTAGTACATGAGGGAAACGTCGTTCGCCATGATCCTGATCGATTAGCAAAAGAACTGATCCGGTTACTCTTCCGTTTGAAACCCATAGGAGAGCGCATTGCCTTAGTTGATGCCTATCTGCTCACTCAGAAGCTCCGTAAAGAATCATAAAAACATCACTGAATACTTTCTTAACCGAATTCGATGTTCAGCTCTAGCTGAACGAGTTCACTCGAACCACGAACTTCGAACTTCGAACCTCGAGAAAGGGGGCTGGGGAATTGTCTTTTAGTGCGATTACTAAAGAGGAATTAGCTCGCTTAAACGATCGGAAAGCATGTTGTGAGTTAGCCGAACTAGCGGCTTTAGTCCGAATGGACGGTACACTCCAAATTAGTGCCAACAAACAGTATACCTTGAATGTTATGACCGAAAGTGCTCCAGTGGCTCGCAAAGTCTATCGACTGGCAAAAGATGTGCTTCAACGTCCGCTGGAAATCGTGGTTCGACGTAAACTCAGACTTCGTAAGAATAACTCCTATTTAGTTAAGATCTACCTTCGAGGATTGGAAGATTTAAAAAATATTGGTTTGGTTGATGAAGAAGGACAAATCTATCCGGGAATTGCTCCCAATCTGATCAAAAGGCGCTGTGATCAAAAAGCGTATTTGAGAGGAGCCTTTTTGGCTGGGGGATCAATGAATAATCCTGAAGGTACATATCACCTCGAAATTGTTAGCAATGATCCTGAGCATGCTAAAGCATTATGCCAATTGATCAATCGCTTCAAATTAGGCGCTAAAGTTAGCATGCGCAAGCATTGGTATGTGATATATCTCAAAGAAAGCGAACATATCGTGGATTTTCTTGGCTTTATGGGAGCACATCATGCCCTGTTAGAGTTTGAGAATGTTCGTGTACTCAAAGATGTTCGGAATCAAGTCAATCGCTTGGTTAATTGTGAGACCGCCAATCTTGATAAAATTGTCGATGCCGCTGTGCGCCAGTTAGAGAACATTCAATATATTCAGGAGACAATAGGGCTGCAGTCTCTACCAGATACTTTAAGAGACATGGCGGAGCTTAGGTTGCAATACCCAGATGCTAGTTTGAAAGAACTTGGAGAAATATTGCGTCCAAAAGTTGGGAAGTCAGGAGTCAATCATCGCATGCGAAAAATCGATGAAATCGCTGAACGCATCAGGGGTCAAAAAGACGGAAAATCTAAAGTGAAAACACGATAGGATAACCTGAATTAGGAGATGGAGGTAAAAAAGTGCGGTTAGGGTATGGTTTGAGTCTAGAGCAAACTCAAAAACTTATTATGACTCCGGAATTACGTCAAGCAATTACAATCCTACAGCTGTCCGCACTGGATCTATCCACGTATGTTGAGGAACAGCTTTTGGAGAATCCTTTACTCGAAAATCTTGAAGAAAGTCCGGATAATAAGGGTGAAGCTGAGACACCTGTGGTTGAGGAAAAAGCTCCCGATGAGAAATGGGAAGTGGATTGGCAAGACTATTTCCAAGACCAAGACGATAATCGCGTTCGCCAGGAACGGGTAGTCTTGGAGGATAATCAGAGATTTGATCCGTTTACCGCTGCAGCACCTACGCTTTTGGAGTATTTACTTGAACAACTCCATGTCCAAAAAGTTACGGCCTCTTTATCCGTAGCAGAGTATATTGTTGGAAATTTAGATGATAATGGATACCTGGCCTTGTCGACAAAGGAAATTGCGCAGGAAATGAATGTTCCCCTTGAAACGGCTGAAGAAGCCTTGGCGCTTGTTCAGACCCTTGATCCGCTGGGAGTCGGGGCTCGGAATTTAGAGGAATGTCTCCGTTTACAATTGCCGCTCCTGCCGGATAATCCGCCAGAATTAACGGAGTTCTTGAAGTATCTGGATGACTTGGCAGCTGGACGTTTGCAACGTATTGCCCATGCCCTGAAAAGCACCATAAATCGAGTTCAGGAACTAGCGGATATGGTGCGTAAATTGGACCCTAAACCAGGCTTGCGATTTTCCAGCCCGGGGGAAGTGCGCTACGTTGTCCCCGATGTAGTAATTGAAGAGATTCAAGGGGAGTTTATTATCCTCGTTAATGACATTACTGTACCCCGCCTAGGGATCAACAAAGTTTATCGCGATGCTCTTGGTCAAGACGAGGGAACTGAGACACGGAAATTTGTCGAGCAGAAGCTGAACGCAGCTGCCTGGCTGATTCGGAGTATTGAACAACGGCGTCTAACCCTTTATAAGGTAGCCAATGCCATTGTAAAGTGGCAAACGGATTTTCTTCGCCAGGGCATACGCCATCTCAGACCGCTCACCTTAAGGGATATTGCGGAAGAAATCGGAGTTCATGAATCCACCGTCAGCAGAGCGACTGCCCATAAATATGTCCAAACCCCTCGAGGAATCTTCGAGTTCAAGTTCTTCTTTGCCAATAGTATGGGGCGAGGCAGTCAAAACGACTCGGGTATAACGACAGATGTGATCAAACTGGTTCTTAAAGATATTATACAAAGCGAAAATCCGAAGAACCCTTATTCAGATCAAAAGTTAGCGGACTTACTAAAGGCTAGAGATATGGAGATTTCCAGGCGTACTGTTGCTAAGTACCGCGATGAGTTGGGGATTTCAGCGACGTCGGTTAGGAAACGATATTAGGGAAAGATGTGTGGAGAGAACGGAGAAGTCGCGAAACACTCTGTCAGCCGCTAAGGTCGTGGGCTAAACTAAGTTCACAAGAGTAGCAAGTTTATTTTCTCGGTATACTAATTTATATTTTAAAGGAGCCTATTTGCCAATAGTCAGACCCCGCCACCCTTGGGTCAACGTGAAAGGGGATTTTTGCATCCCCGTGGCTTATAACGGAATTGACATCTATGTCTGGGGTAAGAAGGGCTCACTTCTTATTGCTTTCACCAGAGATTCCATCACTCCCTGCCCATTTTTTCGGGCTGTCAAGAGGTAATAAGCCGACAATGTTTGAATGGAACAATATTAATGTAAATGTATGCAATAAAAAGATGGCAAGGAGTTAACACTATTCTGTTTCCACTAGCCTAATAAGTCCGAAGCTGGCAGGATTGCCTGTCCGGAACTTGACGGATATAGTGACCTTATCATAGAAAAGAAAAAGGATGTCTCCGTATAACGCATTCCTGCTGTAACAGGTTCACCGGAAACATCCCCCAAAAACATCACCCAGACATCTTACACCATCAATCTATGGATATTAAAGAGCATCAGTAACTATTACTATCCCATATACACCATTTTGTATACAATAGCACCCAAAATTCCGCCTATGATTGGACCGACAACTGGTACCCATGAGTAAGCCCAATCAGAGGACCCCTTACCGTGAATTGGTAATAAGAAGTGGGCAATTCTAGGTCCAAAATCACGTGCTGGATTGATTGCATAACCCGTAGGTCCGCCGAAAGATACACCAAGTCCCCACACCAAGAAGCCCCATAAAAGAGGATTGAGGCCACTAGTAATAGCAGATTTCGAAATTCCAATGGAAAGCCCTACAAAGACCAAGATAAAGGTACCTATGATTTCAGTCAGCACGTTAGCAGGATAATTTCGAATAGCTGGTCCCGTACTAAAGACGGCCAATTTTAATCCTGGATCCGGCGTTTCCTCCCAATGCTTCAAATAAGCTAAATAAACCAACACAGCGCCAATGAAAGCTCCCAAAAATTGGGCTGCAATATACAGCGGTACCTCTGGCCAAGGAAACAGTCTAATTGACGCCAACCCAATCGTAACGGCTGGGTTTAAGTGTGCTCCACTTATTGGAGCCGTGGCATAAATTGCCAGGAGAACTCCAACTGCCCAGCCTAATGTAATCATAAAGAAGCCGCCGTTATTTCCCTTGGTCTTACCCAATAAGACGTTTGCTACTACCCCAGAACCAAATAAAAGTATAATCATGGTGCCTATCATTTCAGCTAAGAATTTTGCTGTCATCTAAAGACTCCTCCTTAATTTTTTAAAGCTTTTACCAGATACTCACGAATCTTCTCGCCATCATCGAAAGCAAGAACCTGCCGCCATAGATCTTTAGCTTGCAGAACATCAATACCTCGAATCAGCTCTCTAACTTTCGGCATAGCGGTTGCGTTCATACTTAATTCATCTATCCCCATTCCGATAAGTAATATCGCAGCCAGTGGATCACCGGCCATTTCACCGCACATTCCCGCCCAGATACCCTGATCATGGGCAGCGGAAATTACACCGTCGATTAATCGAAGTACTGCAGGATGGAAATGATTATAGAGATTTCTTACTTTCTGATTACCACGGTCAACCGCTAAAGTATATTGAACAAGATCATTCGTGCCAATACTGAAGAAATCACATTCTTTGGCCAAATACGGGGCTATCACCGCCGCAGCCGGGGTCTCGACCATAATCCCAAGTGGTACGCTCCGAGCAAAATCCTTGGTTTCATGTTCCAGTTCGCTCATCGCCTGGCCTAGACATTCTTTGGCACGCCGGATCTCTCCGGAACTAATCACCATCGGAAGCATTATCGCTACATTACCGTATGCTCCTGCCCTCAAGATGGCTTTAAGTTGAGTAACGAACAAATCGGTACGCTCAAGGCAAATACGAATTGCCCGCCAGCCTAAAAACGGATTACTTTCCTGACCGATATCCAGATAAGAAAGTGGTTTATCCCCTCCAATGTCCAGCGTACGGATAACGCATAAATTTTCGCCGCATTTCTCCGCTACCTCCCGGTAAGCCTGAAATTGTTCCTCCTCGGTGGGGAAGCTATTTCGGCCCATGAACAAAAACTCTGTGCGGTAGAGACCTACCCCTTCGCAACCGAACATTAAAGCTTGTTCCATACCCTGAGGCGTACTAATATTTACTGCCAATTGCACCCGCCTTCCATCAACAGTAACTGCCGGCAATGATGCATTAGCCAAATCACGCACATATCGTTCCCGTTCTTCCCGGATTCGTGCCAAGTATAAGTCAAGTTCGGCTTTATCAGGTGAAAGCACTACTTCGCCGCTAGTTCCGTCCAAAGCTACTTGTATGCCATCTACCAGTTTTAGTGACCCGGGAACGCCGACAACGGTAATTATGCCTTT
>LADV01000030.1 GCA_000961805.1 Peptococcaceae bacterium BRH_c23
AAGCCCAGAAGTTTTGCGGTTTAGCCTGAGCGACAAGCGAATAGCAATGGAACGTTGTGCGAGTGGGCTAAGACACTTCCTCCCTACGCAAACATCCTCTCTATTAACCCAGCGATCTCTTCCGGCTCACACTTAGCCACCGTTTTTGCTGACTTCTGATCCAACCCTTGAAGCCCTAAAGGAATTTTCCACCCAGTCAACTGGCTAAGACGTTCTAAGGCTTCCCACTCATCCCTAGAGCTTTCTCCTTCCAAACTCGCTAAAACGTTGACTGCGAATTTAAAGGGGCTTGCCGTAGAAGCAATCACAGTATAAGTTTGATCCTTAGTCGCCGCAAGATAGTCATTATAGACTTTCAACCCCACGGCAGTATGAGGGTCAAATACGTACTGATAGGTTCGATAACTATGGGCAATAGTCTCTAGGGTTTCCTCCTCACTTGTCCATCCGGCGTAGACCGTGTCTTGGCAATGTTTTAAAGTATCTGGGTCTACAGTAAACATCCCTTGGTTGCTCGAATCATACCAACTTCGGACTTGCTCCGCATTTCTATGACTCATCTCATACAAAAAACGTTCAAAGTTACTGGATATTAAAATATCCATCGAAGGCGAGATCGTTTGAAAAAATGCTCGCTTACTATCATAAACCCCGGTAGCAAAGAAATCAGACAGGACATTATTTTGGTTTGAAGCACTAATGATTTGCCCGATCGGAAGCCCCATGCGTTTAGCATAATACGCGGCTAATAAATTGCCGAAATTCCCAGTAGGAATCACTACATTCATTTTAGCTTCAGGTGTTATTTTCCCCTGTTCTACTGCCTGTAAATAAGCCCAAAAGTAATAGACGATTTGGGGAAGAAGTCGTCCCCAATTAATCGAGTTAGCCGAAGAAAAAGTCAACTGTTTCTTTTCAAAGTCTGCCTTTATTGAATCTGAAGCAAAAATCCGCTTCACGGCAGTTTGGCACTCGTCAAAGTTTCCATTCACAGCAACTACATGGGTATTCGACCCTTCTGTCGTACTCATCTGTCGCTCTTGAACCGCACTTACGCCGCCTGCGGGGTAAAAGACAACAATATGTATGCCTTCTCTGTTTTTGAAGCCTTCTAAGGCTGCTTTGCCTGTATCACCGGATGTAGCTACCAGAATTAATACTTCAGCCTTAGAGTCCAATCGAGTAAGACTTACTTTCAATAAGTCGGGTAATACCTGTAACGCCATATCTTTAAAAGCAGCTGTAGGCCCGTGCCAAAGCTCCAGTACTCCAAAATTCCCTACGGGTACCAACGGGGCTGGATTCGCTCCCTCAAACGTGCCATCAGAATAAACGTTCACTATTTCCGAGAGTTCTGACTCGGTGAATTCAGGTAAATAAGGGGCCATTACGCGAAAAGCGACGTCTCGATAAGCTAACCCCTGAAGGTCCTGCCAATTCAAGGCGGGAAACGTTGAAGGAACAAAGAGTCCCCCGTTTGGTACCATTCCTAAGGCAATCGCCTGAGATGCTATTTGACCCGAAAGATTCCCTCGTGTGCTTTCGTACATATATTTCCCTCCTTGTATATTCTTGGTATAATAGATTTGTTTGATCCATTAAATACATTCGCTGATTATTCGCCGTGCTAGGACAAATTTCCTTCCTATGTGAGAAGTCAGTCAATTCAGATTCGTAAACTAGGCTTAATTCCAGAGTTATTTTGAGGAAGCAACAAATTAGTCAGCGAATAATTAGGCATCTTAAAAATTTTGAAAGGCGGACACAAATGTCAGATTACACAATCCGAAGATATCGCCAAAGTCTGATCCTGGGACTCATTGGGGTGGTCAAAGAGCTTTTTCCAGAGGAACAACTAAAGATTACACACTCGATTCTTGATGGTGTCTATTGTGAGCTCGAAGACTCCCTTTTATCTTCAAGAGAAGTCCAAAAAATTGAGGATCTTCTAAAAGAGTGGGTTATCGCAGACCAACCGATCTCCTATGCGTCTGGAAGTAATCATTTATTTAATTGTAGTTTGAATAATCAAGACGTATGCGACGCCCTATACCCGCCGTTTGAGAGTTCTGGCAGCTTGAAATACTTTCAACTCATCCATTATCCACCTGGTTTTATTTTGCACTTTCCCAATGCCAATCATCCAGAATTAATTTCCCCTTTTGTACCTCCTGAACAACTTTCGGCGACGTATTCTGAGACTCAACGCTGGTTAGAAAATTTACACCTTTCTAAAGTTCAAGACGTAAATACCATTATCTCAGAAAATTCTTCTCCAGATTTGATCTATTTGGCGGAGGCCTTACATGAAAAGAAAATATCGTCAATTGCGGATAAGATCTTTGATCAGAGGCGCAATGTCCGTGTCATTCTAATATCTGGTCCAACATCATCTGGTAAAACGACCTTTGCTCAACGGCTATCGACACAACTTCGTGTCAATGGGCTCCGTCCCGTGGCCCTTTCCCTCGACAATTACTTCCTTCCACGTGAACAAACTCCCCTTGACGCCTTCGGCCAATACGATTTCGAATGCTTAGAAGCTCTTGATTTACCCCTACTCGCTACTCACTTAAACACCCTGATTGGTGGCTCCGAAGTAGAAACCCCAGTCTTTGATTTTGTGTGCGGTGGGCGTTGTCCCACTGGTAAGCCCATGCGCCTAAGTTCCAATGAAATCCTAGTTATTGAAGGCATCCATGCCCTTAATCCTCGCCTGCTGCCTTCATTAGATCGCAACCAAATGTTTAAGATCTACATCAGCGCCCTTTTCCAACTTAATCTTGATGTCTACAATCGCGTTTCGACGACCGATGTCCGACTAATTCGTCGGCTCGTAAGAGACAATCAATTCCGCGGGATAAACCCTGAACGAACCCTGGCACAGTGGGACAGTGTCCGAAGAGGTGAAAATCATAATATCTTTCCTTATCAAGAAGAAGCGGATGTGATGTTCAATTCTAGCCTCTTATACGAACTTAATGCACTTCGTCCTAGCGCCGAAGAATTACTAAAATCTGTTCCCCGGGAGAGTCCTACTTATAAAACAGCAATTCACCTCTTAACTCTCCTATCATTCTTTAACCCATTAGACACTTCGACAGTCCCCTTTAACTCGATTTTGAGAGAATTCATGGGGGGAAGTGCCTATCAAGTCTAATCTAAAACTATCTTATTCACTAAGCAAATAAGCAAAAGCACGAAGTTACTCACTTCGTGCTTTTGCTATCAAGTGAATGCTTCACTAACTATTTATCAATAGCAAGGACTCCTGCTTTTGAGTAGTTCTCCTTAGACATGTCACGAATGATAATGGATACACTTTCCGCAGGTGCCCCGATGGATTCTACAATGGCTTGGGTCACTTTCTCTGCGAGTAACCTCTTCTGTTCAATAGTGCGGCCTTCTAATAACTCAACTTGTACGATTGGCATTGGTTTCACCTCCCTCCAAAAATATTCAATCCTCTAAATTCTCGTCAGGTATATCCGTCTGCTTCCACAATTCTGGAGAAGTCTCAGAAATCGAGAAGGTAAACTTACGACGCTCAGCAAGTTGCTGAATTTGTTCTGGTTGCTTGATAAGTCGATCCTTTTCCGAGCGCACGCATTTTTTTATGGCATACTCTAGCCTAAGTGCATCACTCCAAGAATCAACCTCCCAGGCTTGGGCCAAAGAAACTGGCAGATGTGCTGCTGTATATTTTGCCCCGTTGCGTCCCTTATACCCCCGGTTATGTTCTCGCACTCTTCGTTTGAGGTCAGTTGTTGCACCCGTGTAAATCGTATTATTACTACAACGAGCAAGGTAAACCCAATATCCCATAGATTAATCCTCTGGCCAAAAATCTAATACAGGACTACTTGACAAAAGACCTTGTTCAAAACAAGAATCTAAATATTTCTTCAGCCCCGAAATATAAGTATGATCTAAACCATAATTAAACTGAGAAAAATAGTCTCTCCAGAATTCACTTGATCCCCCAAGCATGGTTTGACACGTCTTTACAATATCATTCATATTGCCTAGTGCCTGTTCTTTAGCGTCAAGGAGCAAACGATAGACACTCCTAATCTCTTCCCCGCGCTCGGATATGAGTTTTCTAGGAAAAGCCCAAACAGCATAGGTCATGGAAAATCCGGTGTGCTTATACCATTCTTCACCCAGATCGTAGACATAGCAAGACGGATTTTTGAGAGCTTCCAGAATTGCCGCATCTCCGATCAGGAGCGCTGCGTCCGCAATGTCAAACATCCCCTCAAGATCAGAGTGCACCGTTAAATAGCGCGGTGCAACTTCATAATAATGGTGCAACAAGATCTTTGTCAGATTCACCGAGGTTGCCGATGTATCCGTTAAAGCAACTGTCACCCCATCCAAGGCCTTCAAGTCAACTTTCGAGAATAAAAGGATGGAGCCTACCCGCCCTCTTGTCGAAACAGAAAGATTTGGCAAAATCATATAATCCTGCCAATGCTCTCCATAAGAAAAGGCACTAATCGGTGCCATATCAATCCGTCCATCAGCCAACATAGCATTGTGTCCCGTTGGTTCTGCTGTAATCGACTCCAGCAAAGGATGCTCTCTCGATAAAAAATGGAACATTGGCAACATATTAGTATTTGGATTATGTCCAATTCGTATCATACGTCTACCCCCATGTATACAGTCATTGGCTGGGAAATCTCCTTTTCTAACACTTATTATCTTTTACTATGGTATTGCGCAATTCCCCGATTGATTGAATTCTAACAATCACCTCATCACCAGGTTGCATAGGACCTACCCCTTCTGGAGTTCCTGTCAGCACGACATCTCCAGGATAGAGGGTCATTACTTGAGAAATAAAGCTCACGAGTTTTGGTATAGAATTGATGAAATGTTGGGTGTTAGAAGACTGTTTTACTTCACTATTTAGAAATAACTGTATATCCAGCTTACTCGGATCGATATCCGTCACGACCCAAGGACCAATTGGGCAGAACGTATCAAATGATTTACCACGGGTCCACTGACCATCTTTCATTTGAAGATCCCTAGCGGTGACATCATTAGCACAGGTATACCCTAAGATTGCCTTTGAGGCCTCGTCTTCTGTCGCATTTTTGATGATTGCTCCGATTATGACAGCTAATTCAGCTTCATAGTCCACGCGTTGACTGATCTTGGGGTAGATTATCTCAGCATCTGGACCAATCACACTAGTAGGTGGCTTGATAAAAATAACCGGATCTTCGGGCAACGAATGATTTAATTCGTTGGCATGTAACGCATAATTAAGACCAACACAGACCACTTTGCTTGGCTCTACTGGAGCAAGTAGGCTAACTTGATCTAAGGGCAGCCAGGCATCGATTGGTTGGCTTTGGGGGTCAAGAAATGATCCATTAATCAGGTGCACCTTCTCCCCTTCGACAAAACCATAACCAATCTCTTTTTCAGGATTCGTAAAGCGAACGTATTTCACGAGAATCATCCTTTCATTCTAAATGGTATTATCTACTCTTTTGTCTGATAGATCTTACAAACTTGAGCCAGCGGACATTCCTCACAAAGCGGTTTCCGGGCACTACAAATCCGTCTACCCTGAAAAATCAGAAGATGATGGACTAAGGACCATCTATCTTGGGGGAAAATTCGACCTAGTTCTTGCTCGACTTTTTCTGGAGTCTTACCACTAGCAATCCCAATACGATGTGCGACTCGGAAAACATGAGTATCTACCGCGATTGCAGGTATGCCAAAGGCATTGCTGACAACAACATTGGCCGTTTTACGTCCTACCCCTGGAAGTTCTCTTAATAGCTCTAGATCAGCAGGTACCCGTCCTTCATAGTCCTCAACCAGCACCTTGCAAGCTGCAAGAATATTTTTTGCTTTGTTATGAAAGAGTCCCAGAGAACGAATTTTATCTTCGAGTTGAGTTTGGCCTAAACGGAGGATCCCCTCTGGAGTATTCGCTTCGGCAAACAGGGAGGAAGTCACTAGGTTTACTCTCTCATCGGTACACTGAGCAGATAGAATCGTCGCTATTAGTAATTCAAAGGGCGTATGATACACTAACTCACAGCGAGCATCAGGAAACCTCTCTTGCAAAGCATCAAAAATATATTGCGGGATTGACTCAGCTGAACGAATTTGCGCCATTCGTGAACCCTCCCCTTGTTTAACCTAAGACTTCTTGAATAAAAATGGTGCGTTTTTCCACCATATTGTATTCTTTCATCGTATTTGTCCCAAATTCTGACTCATCAAAAACACGGACAATCGGGCGAGCAGGCATGCTTAAGTTCTGATCCACCACAACCCCAATTTCGCCGTTGTTTAGTCGCACAGTTATCCCGGTCGGGTAGGCTGCAATATTCCTTAGAAATAGACGGATCATCTCTAAAGGATAGAGTGTACCTGCCAGACCCATTAGTATTTCACACGCTTCATAGGGCATAATCCGCTCCACGTCACTATGGTCGGATGTAAACTTATCATAAAGATCAGCAATCCCCACAATCTGTGCTAGAGGGTGGATTTCGCTCTCTTTTAAACCCCTAGGATAGCCTGTACCATTCAGATGTTCATGATGCTGAAAAGCAATGTGAGCAACTGCTAAATTAAGGTCTTTTCGTTTGCGAAGATATTCAAATCCCAAGGTTGTATGTGTTTTCAGAAGTTCCACTTCATCTGGGGTACGATCCCCGGTTTTAGTTATCAGCTTAGGATCCAGTTGTAGCATTCCAAAATCATGGAGTATAGCACCTATAGCAAGCGTTTCAAGTTTTTCACGATCAAATAAGAGGGCCTTCCCTAAGACCGTCGAAAGAACGCATACATTGACAGAGTGGGCCAACAGTTGATTGTCTAAACTACGCATGTCCATCAAATTGACTAGAATATCCTTTTTAAACAAAATCTCTTCGACAATTTTCCTTATAATATTCTTTAAGCCAGAATCGTTAAGATTTTTCCCTAGCTGGATAGACCTCGTACTTTTCTCTAGAAATTCCATAGCTTCGCGACGATGTTCCTCCCTGATAACGTCTTCAACCTGAACGTCATCAAAACGATCATCTTCAATGTACAGAATAGAGAGACCCATATCTTTTAATTTTGCTATAAATAACGGAGTTAGTTTAACCCCTTTTCCTAACAGGATTCTGCCAGAACTGGAGAAGATGGTTTTTCCTAATACATCTCCTATTGTTAACGAATGAACACTTACTTGCCGCACTTAGAGGTTTGCTCCTTCCCTTGAAGCATCTTTATTACTATTACCATAGTATCATACAAACTTAGAAGATTATTAAATTATTTCTCAGTTTCTTGTTCAATGAGATGACGTAAACGTTCCTTGAGAGTATAATCAATAGGCAAATAAAATAGAATGAGGTATTTTTAAAAATGTGGTTTGATCTTTTCCTAATCTGTACCTTAGGTTTTGTGGCTGCGGCAGTCGACGCAATTGCCGGAGGCGGTGGACTTATTAGTCTCCCTGCATTACTGATGGTGGGTGTTCCCCCACATCTTGCACTTGGTACCAATAAATTTGCGGCTTCCATGGCTTCTTTAAACAGTTCCATTACGTTTGCACGCTCTGGAAAAGTGAACTTTTCACTTGTAAAGTGGCAAATTCCATTTACCTTAATAGGTGCTTTTCTGGGCGCTTGGGCAGTTCTCAGTGTAAGCTCAGCTTTTTTAAACAAAGCAGTCTTAGTCTTAATCTTAATTGTAGGAATTTACACCCTGTTACATAAAAATTTAGGAATGGAAAATCAGTTCAAAGGACTCGATTTTCCTAAAATTGTGATAGGATGTCTTTTTGCCTTTGCGTTAGGGTTTTATGACGGATTTTTCGGCCCTGGGACAGGGTCCTTCCTCATCTTCTCGTTTATCGCTCTCTATGGCTTTGACTTTGTCGTGGCTTCTGCAAATTCTAAAGTCTTAAATTTTACAAGCAATATTGCCTCGCTTCTCCTCTTCGCCTGGCATGGAAAGATCGACTTTTTTTATGGTATCCCCATGGCTCTCTCCATGATCTTAGGTTCCTATGTGGGAACCAAACTAGCAATACGACGAGGTGCTCAACTAGTTAAACCAATCTTTATCATTATGTCTCTGTTAGTTGCCGCAAAACTTATTTATCAGTCTATATAACCTCTCAACTAAATCAGCAAATGGGCTGTAAATCTTCAGCAAATAGATTGACCCCCTGCAGACGGCTAACCTTAACTTTGCCATCTATCAGGGAGTCTTCTATTTTGGATCCAGGTGCCAATCCACAGGACTTGTAGGATATCCCTCTGGGTTCTTAAGAGTCGGGTGTCGATCATCTGCCAGTCCAAATAGTCGTATTCTTAACCAGTTCTCCCCCGTTCGGGCACTGATTAATAGATACCCTTGCGTATCATTTCTAAAACGGAAATCAAGAAGACCATAGAAAACGGTGGCATCTTGTCCTTTTAACACGTAGGATATCGGTAAGGAATGCGTGTGCTTCTCTTCAATGGCCAAATTAGCCTGGCGGACGGCTTGGAAAAGAGTGCTTGAGTCTTGGCAGATGCCTCCACCATTCTCTTTAATCATGGAATTATCAACAAAGACAACTGCAGGCAAGTAACCAGCAGCCTCAGTCCTTTCTCCCACAACCCCGTTGAAAGAAAATACTTTGCCCGGTGGTATTAAGTGATCATTGATCGCCTCAGCAGCTATTCGCACGTTTTGGGTGCGTGGCACATTCTGAGAATTAAAATACGTTGTATAATCCCCTAGAATATCGTTAATTTTGGCTAAGTCAGCTGTACTGGGCTGTGCAGGAATTTCTCTGATAACAGCTTCAACCTGCTTGTACTCATGCTCTTGAGAAATCTTCACCCAGGTCGCTTCAACATCCATTTCATGCCCTGATTTTCCTTGTGTCTTTTCTAATCGCCCATGCTTATAAGCTATCGTTGCCTGAAGCATAGGTTGGTTAATAATCCCACTTATAGCCTTCAACTGATCTATAGTCTCATCTCTGTCCATTCCGAGCTGATCCGTCGAAATGTCGTTTTTGGAACGTACTAAGTTACTTAGGTGATCTGCAATCTTAGAGCCAGTTGAACGTGGAAAAACCTGATCTAACCATTGTTCGATTACCTTATGCGTTTGTTCTGCTTTCAAGGGAAAGACTTGATCTTCATAGGTGACAGAATTCGGAATTCTTTCTTTTAATTGAGCGGCTACCTGATCCCTATTTAAACCAGAAAAGTCCAGCCCCCAAACAATCAAACCTGATGGAGCCCGATCATTGGTACTACCATAGGAAACAACGGTCCCAATAACGAGGGTAACACATAATTGCAATAACAAGGCGATCAGAAGAAATCCAGTTTTTTTCATATAGCTTCATCCCATTGAGCTTTCTTAATTTTTTTGTAAATGGGAGGTTACTTCCATCAAGGTACTACGGGTAGTGATGAGAGTTACCATTTCAGGCGTAATCGTTTCTCCAGCCGCCAAAATGTCACCATTATCAAGGACAATGTTTTTCTCTACCTTTTTGCCGATGAAATATTGCAGTTGTCGTTGCTCAAATAAGTTAAAACCAGCTTCTGGTTCTCCGGCAGAATCAACTCCCGCCGTGTCCTGGATATCATCTGCCCTTGGGGTTGGTGCTGTTGAGTTGGAGGACGTTTGAGACAGGTTTTCAGTGTTTTGATCAGGAATCTGACGATTTTGAAGCATTTGATCTCCTTCGATAATCAATAATTCCTTGCCTAGTGTGATAATTTTTTCGGCACTAATTTCATTCATCTGACCCTCTGCTTCAAAAAGGCAAGCGGCAATACGACCTGTTTCCTCATCGATCAGTATTTCTTTCACTTCTCCAATGAGTTGACCCTTTTTAGTCAATACCTTTGTTCCTATAACACGGGTATCTTGCTTTAACAAATTTTGGGCTTCGATATTTTGGGCGACATCTTGGATAACATTGGGATCAGGAATCGTAATCGCAAACGCTCCAAGACCTAGAACGTCGGCAAAAGGAATGACCTTCGCTCCAAAATAATCTGTAGGTTGATCAATAATCAAAAAATCTAAAGTTTTCTCCTGCGGATTAAGGACAAAATCTTTTACAACCCCAACTTGAGTTCCGTCCGAAATACTAATAATACGCAACCCTATAATTTCTTTAGTCGGCTTCATCGTGAACAATCCCCCTAAGATTTAGTTTTTGTAGATATTTTCTTTCGTCATCCAGGCTTCAAACTGATGACTTAGTTCGGAATTGAATAGCGGTATATACCTTTTAACATACCCATCAAGCTGAGTTAGCGCGCATTTACGCTCGCCCAAATTGTTCCAAAGCCAATAACAATCCAGAATTAAATAAAAAGCAATATCAGGCATAGGATCGAGAGATAACGCTCGGAAAAAATAGGAAGCAGCCTGTTCAAAGTTGTCTGTATATTTTGCTTTAAATCCTAGATCAATCAGCTCATCGATGGACAGCTCGTTGTCAATTCCCTTAGGGAATTGATCAACTGTTAATATGTGATCGGTCATCTCCTTAGCAATACTAACTAGAGCCTCTTGAGTTTCGTCTATAGACTCCTGCTCTTCTTGAGCTTCTACTATGTTCTCCTGCTCTTCTTGAGGTTCTACTATGTTCTCCTGCTCTTCTTGAGGTTCTACTTTTCTCTCCTGGATAACAGTGATTTCTTCGGATATGTTTAGTTCGAGAGACACTACATTGATCTTTGATTTGTCCTTTTTAATTCGAATTTTTGGCCATAGTACCCCTGTAGAAATAAGGGTCAAAACGGACAAAATCCACCAATTTGTCCCTCCCATCCGAAGAGCCCAAGGGAACATTAAGACCGCACAACACAAAAAGAAGGCCATCAAAAATGCTCTCCTCTTGGTAATGCCAAATAGTTGGGCTTTCCAAGTCAAATACATTACAAATGGGATACTTCCAATAATGACGGTTATTTGATATGTCAGAATATAGGTCCTCCTTCATCCTGAACAGTCCTCTTAGAAAAATTCGACAGAAATCTCATTTCTCCTTCTTCTTACAATTCCGATTTTCAGGATAATAATTTACATTTGTCGGTATTTCGAACAATTTCTTTGCAACTATAAAAATTATTGCGAAGGATAAATACAATTTAGGGAGAATACTATAAAGGTTCAAAACCTTTTCTTCCATACAAGATTATAACAGCCAGTTACGGGGTGGGAGGCTTATACTATGTCAGATCCTAAAAACGACTCTATAGACATTACTGAGTTGTATCAGAGGATAAACGTCTTAGAAAACCAGCTTGAAGAAATCCGTTTACAAACACACGTCCTTTTAGATATTGCGCGTGCGCTTAATGCATCTCTTGATCCGAAGGTTATTGCTACTAATATAATCAGTGCAATCGTTTCTCTGATTAGTATTAATCAAGCGAGCGTTTGTCTATATAATGAAAAAAAACAAGACTTTGAGGTTATAGGAGTTTTCGACTCAGGAACTCTCTCTCCACAAATACCTCCCCAGCTTGATTTGTCATTTCTCTTCAAGGTACTATCGGACGGGGTTACGTATTATCGATCCCCTACAGGTTGTCAAGATTGGGAATGGATCTGTTGCCTACCTCTTCAGAATGCCCAACACAAAATTGGAACCATAAATATTCATTCCCTCCGACAAACGGAGATCACTCCCGAACAAATGAAATTTTTAGAAACAATAGCAGGTCAAGCCACTTCCGCTTTAGAAAATGCTCTTCTTTATGCCATTGTAGAACGTGAATCCATTACAGATGGACTTACAGGTGTGTATAACCACCGATACTTTCAAAAACGCTTGCGAGAACACATTTCACTCTGCCAACGTCGTAAGCGCTCAGTCACCTTTGGCTTACTTATCATAGATGTCGACAACTTTAAACAGTTTAATGACCGATATGGCCATCAATTTGGAGACACAGTACTTCAAACGATTGTAAGAGAACTCCAGCACAATTTAAGGGAAGAAGACCTGATTGCCCGGTATGGTGGAGAAGAGTTCGTCGTTCTTATACCAGAAGCCACCGAAAAAATTGTTTTACTAATCAGTGAGAAGATTCGAGAAGTTGTGGAAAAAACTACTGTACATTATCCAAAAACAAGCAGCGAGGTTTCTGTCACAGTGAGTATCGGCGTGACACTTTGGCACCCTTCGGATTCTCCAACATCCGTGATTTATAGGGCGGATCACGCCCTACATCAAGCCAAAACTACGGGCCGTAACCAAAGTGTTTTTGAGTAATTATCCTATCAACCGTCCTGCAAACTAAAAATTACACCCCTTCATTTATGAAGGGGTGTAATCATGTTTTTCTAGAAAGTATTGCATTCTGGGAAGGTTGTAATTCTATGCTTGAATAGCTCTGGGGTAAGCTCCTCCATTTTGGGAAGAATTAACTGTTATTCTAATCAGTTGACAACACGATGCCGTGATTACTACAGCACACCCGCCAAGAAATCCTCCAATGATTAAGACTGGAATGAAAGCTAACATGAAATCACCCCCTTAATTTAGTAATTCTTATATGAGCAACTACTTTGTCCCTTTTTTCACTTTCCAAGAAAAGTTTGTTCTTCTTTTCACTTTAATAAATTATAACATGCCGAAATCCAAAAAGAAAGTGATTGTGTTCACTTTCTTAAAGTTCCACTCTTCATAATTTAATAAATTTTCTATTTCTTAAGACAAGGCTTTATCTCCACTCTACCCCTAAGTCCTCATAGTTTACTTGCTTTCGAGTATAATTATCTATCCAATTCATGAATAAATCAGCTTCTTGTTCGGGGACATAGACATGCAGCTTTATGACTTCACAAAATTCCTCTCTTAGTATGGTCCAATTATGTTGAACAAACTGATACTTAAGCATTTCAAACCATTCATAAGGCACACTCAACAAGAAACTCCGATAGGTTACAATTCTTTTTAATTCAGTTTCATTAATAACTTGCCGAGCAGTTCCCCCATAAGCCCTGGACAGTCCCCCTGTTCCAAGCAGGATTCCGCCAAAATATCTCACCACTACTACCAGCACATTCCAGACATTTCGATGTTGGAGGACATCTAGAATAGGTCGTCCTCCCGTCCCTTGCGGCTCACCATCGTCCGAAGACTTCTCGATAAGGCCATTATGCAATCGATAGGCAAAAACGTAATGACGTGCATTGGGGTAATCTGTGCGAATTTTTCGCATTGACGTTTCAACTTGCTCCATCGTCTGTAGGGGAACTGCAACGCCAATGAATTGCGATTTTTCAATGACTTGGTCTCGAATAGTTATTTCAGATAACGTAAAAAATTCTTCCACGTACACATCCCCTATTTTCGGTTTCGAGCTTTTGTCAGAAAAGAATCTACATCGATCACAACTCGTTCATGCTTTCCTGAGCCAATTTGTCCAACTTCATCACGTACTTCCACTGAAAAAGTGAGCCGACGACGGTCTATTTCAACTAATTCAGCAGTAGCATAGACATTAGAACCTATAGGAGTTGCAGCTGAGTGTATAATGTTTAAAGAAATACCGACACTTGATTGCCCATCAGGTAAAGTTAGGGCATTGACTGCAGCTTGTTCCATAAGCGCTACCATTGCTGGCGTGGCGAATACCTCTAAAGTTCCGCTACCCATAGCCTTGGCAGTATTTAATAAAGAAACCGTGGTTTGTGCCTGACCTTGCATCCCAACTAACAACTTCAAAATCCAACACGTCCTTACCTTATTTATTAAACATATTATACAAGTTTATCACAAATATAAAAGCGTTGTGAACTTTTTTCACAACGCTTTTCCTTGATTTTAGCAATTGGTAAGCTTAATACATCCCTGCTATCCAAAAGCCAATATAACCGACAACCAAAATCCCTACAATATGCAGGACCCACCATCCCGTACGAAAGGCTCCCCATGTCCCTAAGTCGAGACGATCACGAAAATCCCCCATTTAATCACCTCATTTAATGATGAGCACCTTGAGATATTTCACTTAGTGCATCTCCCGCTTCATTGACATGGATTTTTTCGATAGCTAAGTCACCTAGGGCGACAATTCCTATAAGTTTCCCCTGTTCTACGACTGGTAGTCTTCGGATTTGATATTTTGACATTAAACTTGCCGCCTCATGCACATCTTGGTCAGCGGTCACAGTGATTACCTTTGAGTTCATGACCTCTTTAGCTGTACGCTTTTCAATATTTTTGCCATCTGCAACTGCTTTTAAAACAATGTCCCGATCAGTAATAATACCAATGACTTTTTGAGCCTCACAAATTGGAATTGAACCAATATCATTATTTTTCATCATTGTTGCTAACTCCACAACTGTGGTATTAGGTGCTGCACATTCAACAGAAGTAGTCATAACCTCACGAACTTTCATGCCCTAGAACCTCCTATACTATTTCATTTAACAAACAAAGATAGTATAGACAACTTTACAAAAATCATACGATGATTCTAATATCTCAAGATAAAAACAGCGTTTAAGGGGACAGTCGGCCATTCAGGGTCAGCGTCGATAGTTGCTATGAACTATAAAAACTCCCAAGCATCATCTTCTATCCGCCTGGAAGTCCTTATTTGTGTGACAATAATTAGTATTAAGTTTGCTAATCGGGTTTAGTGCCAGAAACAATGGCAACAACCCCCCCAGCCAAATTATCGAATCGTGTTTCTACAAGGCCACACTCTGTGAAAATACGAACCAATTCTTCCTGAGCCGGGAATTCCCGGGCCGAGTCATGTAAATATTGATAGGCACTTGCTTTTCTAGCCCAGATTTTGCCCATTAAGGGTATGAGTTTTTCAAAGTATAACCAATAGGCTTGTTTAAATCCCGGGAAAGTTGGTTTAGCCATATCTAGAGATACAATTCTTCCTCCGGGCTTAACCGTACGTACCATTTCTTTGATACCCTGTCGTAAATCCGGTAAATTTCTCAATCCCCAACCTACCGTAGCACCATCAAACGTATTACTCGGAAAAGGAAGTTCCATCGCATTTCCTTGAATAAATTTAATTCTATCCTTATTGAAGGATTGCTCCAAAGAACGTTTTGCTACATCCAGCATTTTATGTGAAAAATCTAAACCTGTAACCGTTCCTTCTACTCCAACCGCACTTCCCAATTCCATAGAAAGTTGACCTGTACCACAGCATACATCCAGCATATGCATCCCTGGCTTTGCGCCAACCCTTTGAACTGCAAGACGCCGCCATCGTTTATCCATTCCGAGGCTCATTAGGCTATTCATGAAATCGTAATGACCAGCAATAGAATTGAAAGTTTCTTGTACATAGGTTGCTTTATCTTTACCTGCAAAATCCATAGTTAATCTCCCTATCATGGTTCTTATTTTTAGTATAGTATAAACATTTTCTTAAATACTACGCGAACATGAGCCTTTTGTCTAGAATTTTTGCTTGAACAAATTTCTTGCTACACTTCAATTCTATAAAAACACACTCAAACAAAGAGCCTTTCCGACTTCAATATGAGATAGCGGAAGGCTCTTCGAATTATTGGCTATATCAATGTCATATTTTACTCTTATGGTTAATTTTGAATGCACCGCACATCAAATCAAAAATGATTTCTTCTACCCCTTCTAAGGAACGTGGTTTCTTGGAATTTACCCAATCGCTGATTGCAGCATCTAAGGTTCCAAAGAACATTTGTCGACCAATCTTAATATCAGCTAAGGCGATTTCGTCCCGTTCAACTCCTTCAGCGAGAACCTGTTCAATGAGTTGAAAATACTCTCTTAGAGGCCCTGAAATTGCCTCCCTAATTTTAGGATCGGACTGACGGATTTCTATCTGAGTGACGATAGCAAGGGCACGATTCTCTTGCATATATCTGAAGTGAGTTCGTATGATGCACAGTAGCCGATCCCGTGTTGTTTTATACTGCACAAGTGCGTGGCGAATCTCTTCAATAAATTGACCCATCCGATCCGAAAAAAGACTAACTAGGATATCTTCCTTATTCTTGAAATATAGATAGATTGTACCATCAGCTACTCCAGCGAGTTTGGCTATTTTGGAAACTTGGCAGGTAAAATAGCCATACTCTGCAAAAGCCTCCGTAGCCGCATCTAGGATAGCCTGATATTTTTCCTCACGGGGCTTAGACATGCAGTACACGGTCTCCCTTCTAATGCATAAGTTTTAAAAGGTATTGTCATATTTTTCTGCATTATATCATTAATCTTTTATTTTTTACACCCTTACATCAACCTAGAACCTACAAGCTGTTCCCCACGTTCTGTAAGCACCCAGAACGTGAACGTTTTGCTGGGTTTAAACCCGCACCCTTCACAGCGATCGCTGGCCTGATCTGAATCACAGCTGAGACCACAGGCTTGCCCCAAGAGTTCACGTCGAATATAACCCATATGTTCCAATTGGTTTAAGAAACCTTCGACTTCTCTTACGGAATAGCCGACTTCCCCGGCTAACTGAGCCAATGATAATGATTCCTTACGTGCCAGTATTTCCATAATGCTGGTAAGCATAGTCATACGCCCCCTTGGGGTAGTTAGAATTATCGAAATCCAAGTGCTTGACCTCCGTGAAATACAATCCATCCCATGACAAAACTCAGAATAAGGCTGTATGCCACTCCAAAACTTGTCCAACCTAAGTTTCGTGATTCTTTATAGGTTGTTACGACGGATGCCAGACAAGGAATATAAAGCATATAAACTACCAGAAATGTATAGGCACCTAAAGGGGTCATAGCCCCTGTCATGGCCTGAGCAATAGATTGCGATGCATCAGCAGCGACACCATACAAAATACCTAAGGTTGATAAGGTCGTTTCTTTCGCTGTAAAGCCAAAAACGATCGCCACCATGATTCGCCAGTCGAACCCTAATGGTTGTCCGATAAATGCTAACCAACCACCCATTATGCCAGCCCAAGTTTCGCTCATGGGGACCCCTTGGGGATAAGAGCTTAAGATCCAGACCACTATCGAAGCCACTAAAATGAACGTCCATGCTCTTTTTAGAAAGGAGTAGGTTTTTTGCCAGGTTGGCACTAGGATATTACGCACTGTGGGAATATGATAGAGCGGCAGTTCCATGACAAAGGCTGATCGCTCCGTATGCTTGACCACTCGTCTTAAAAAGAGCGCAGAAAACATTACAAGCAGCATACTTATCAACAAAAGGCTTATCATAATCAGAGCACCTCGAGAACCTGGAAAAAATGCAGCCACCACAGCACTCATTACCCCTAAGCGTGGCACACAAGGAATTAAAGGATTAATAAGTATGGTGATCAAGCGATCTTTAGGATCCTCCAACGTTCGTGTAGCCATAATTCCCGGAACATTGCACCCGAAACTAGATATCAAGGAAAAAAACGATTTTCCATGCAATCCCATGAGCTGCATAAATCGATCTCCTAAAAATGCAGCCCGCGCTAAATAACCACTGTCCTGCATAAACGAAAAAAGGGCAAAGAATATGGCGATTTGAGGCACAAAGGCTAAAACGGCACCAACTCCAGCAAAGATCCCATCTCTTACTAAACTTTGCATAAATTCTGGAGCCTGAACCCATTGTAGCCAGCCCACCATCACCTCGGCAACCCAGGCCATGCCAAGTGAAACTGCTCCCCCTATAGGCGCACTGGCAATAAAGGACATCCAAAAAACGACTGTTAAGACGACTAACATAATCGGATAACCCCAAAATGGAGAAAGAATCCAACGATCTAGTCTATCTGTAAAGGTAGGTTTAGCTGGATTCTCGTGCTTCCTAAACTGCGGTAAAATTGCCGAAATATATTGGTACTTAGCATCCGCAATGGCCATTTCAAAATGGTCCTTAGTCCAGCCCTCTCTCTCATAGTCCTGCAGCAAAGACTCCCCTGGAAGAGGAGTCGATTCTTGTAGTTCGTAATTAACTGCCTCTCCAAGATCACAGCAAGCATCCCTGCTCTTACCTATTGGCAACTTTCCAGAATTTATCTTCCACGTTTGCCCAATTTCCGGATCTCTCTCCAGACGTTTTATAGCTAACCAGCGCAATGGGTACCTCGTGACCCATAGAGTATCTACCAATAACGCTTCCATTGCGAGAATCTTTTGTTCAAGTACTTTCGGATAACTGACCTCATTCGGTAGAGGGTCGTTTTCCAGCTTTCCAACCCGAATGGCTTCCGTTAAGAACTCCTCAATTCCTTTTCCTTTGGCTGCAACAATTTCGACGACTGGAACATTTAAGGCTAATGCCAAATTTGAAGACTCAATCGTAATTCCTGCAGACTGAGCCAAATCCAGCATATTTAAACCGATCACCACACGAGGCACTAGTTCAAGGATTTGAAGAACTAAATAGAGGTTACGCTCAATATTTGAAGCATCAACCATAGCCATAACAACATCTGGTTTTTCGCGAATAATATATTCACGCGTTATAATCTCTTCTTGTGAGTATGCGGTCAAACTGTAGGTTCCTGGTAAATCAATCAGCTCTATTTCCTGGCTGGCTCTTTTGACGACACCTGACTTGCGTTCAACCGTCTTACCAGCCCAATTTCCGACCTGTTGGTTCGAGCCCGTTAAAGCATTAAATACAGTACTCTTACCTACATTGGGATTTCCAATAAGCGCAATTTTCATGTCCAGCCGCCTCCCCCCTCTGAGCATATGTATGTCCAAGCGGCATCATCACGTTTTAACTTTATTATAAATCGTTTGAATTTATCGACTTGCTAATAAAGGGTCATAACATTTGGGATCTTTTTTACTTACAACAATTTTAGCACATTCTGCACGGCGCATTGCTAAATAATACCCTTTCAGCCGAACTTGAAGCGGACCACCGAAAGGAGCTTGACGAACAACTTCTAATTCGACACCTGGAACAATACCCATATCCATCATCCGGCGACGCAAAGCTCCTCCGCCATCAATGCGCTCCACACGTGCCCATTCACCTGTTTTTAAGTCTCCCAAAAAGCGCTCCATCGTCATCCCTCCTCACGGAAATGATAATCACTCTCACCTTAAGTCGAATAATAACTGAGAATATATCTCATTTATTCTAGAATACTCTTCTTTCTAGTTACTGTCAATATATATTCTCTGAAGTACAACGTAAATTTCTCTACTTTTAATAACCAATCTCAGGATTTGCAAGCTTCAACGAGTGGGGCGCTAAGGCAAATAGCGCAAGTAATATTGGGAAATTATAGATTGCGCCGCAACAATCATTATGTTAGAATGACATAAATTAATATGGTAACAGGGGAGCTAGAACTTATGGCTGAGAGGGGCAATCTGCCCGACCCTTAACCTGATCTGGGTAATGCCAGCGTAGGGAGGGTTGAGAATAAGTACGCCGCATTACATGCGGTATTTTTTATGTACTAATCAGACTCCCATGCCGCTATGCGGCACCACTAACAGACTCTCTCACGAAAAACTTGTTCATAAGAAGGAGGAAAAAACGATGGCAAAAATCATTATGGCCTTACAGGTTATCCCTAAAGTGGAGGAATCCCGCATTTACGAAGTTGTGGACGAGGCGATCAAAGTCATTGCCGCCAGTGGGGTTCCCTATGAAGTTGGTCCTATGGAGACAACAATGGAAGGCGAACCAGACCAGCTTTGGGCTATCATCAAAGAAGCTCAGGAAGCTTGCATTCGTGCTGGAGCCTCAAGAGTGATGGCCTACATTAAAATGGATTATGTCCCGAGTGGCTCAACGATTGCTGAAAAAATCGCTAAGTATCGAACATAATAATGGGTTGTCTGAAGTGGAAAGGGATTCCCGCCCTACTGTTCTTTCTCTTTTTTCTAGGGACATGGCAAATGGTAGTTACAATTGCGCAAGTTCCCCTCTGGCTTCTCCCCACCCCCGCTCAAATAGCCAAAGCCTTATGGGAGACTCGCCAACTAATCTGGATGCATACTCTGATTACTTTAGTTGAAACAACAGTTGGCTTTGCACTTGCCGTCGTCTTCAGCCTGATCACAGCAGGCGTGATGGTCCTATCCCCTTGGCTAAAACGCCTACTATATCCGTTTCTAATTATTTCACAGACGGTTCCACTGATAGCCGTTGCACCTCTTTTGATCCTTTGGCTGGGTTATGGACTTCTGCCTAAAATAATGATTGTCATTATCGTGTGTTTTTTCCCGGTTACTATCAGTCTAATCGAAGGACTAGAATTAACTGATGCTGACCTCCTAAATCTATTAAGAAGTATGGGGGCTTCCCGTTGGCAAATGTTTTATATTGTTCGTTGGCCTAACGCTCTTCCTTCCCTTTTTGCCGGCCTGAAAATCGCCGCTACCTATAGTGTCATGGGGGCCGTGATAGCAGAATGGTTGGGTTCCAGCTCGGGATTAGGAGTTTATCTGACGCGCTCTTCACACTCTTTTTTGACAGACCGTGTTTTTGCCGCAATTTTTACAATTACCGCCTTGAGTTTTCTTTATTACGCCCTCATTACCCTCCTTGCACGACTCGCATTACCGTGGATCCATAGCAAAAACCAAAGTTGATTAATAAAAGAAAATAATCATGAGGGAGATAATAGTATGAAAAAGCTGCTTGCTTTATTAATTATTCCTATTCTTATACTGTCAGGGTGCGGGGTCAAGTCTACATCACCCGCGACCTCCGCGACAGAGCCACTTACCTCAGTAACCTTAATGCTGGACTGGACTCCCAATACGAATCACACTGGGCTATTTGTTGCCCAAGAAAAGGGGTATTTCTCAAAGGAGGGTTTAGATGTTGAATTCATCCAGCCTTCTAGCTCTGGAAATGTCGAGCAGCTTGTGGCGGCTGGAAAATCAGATTTTGGAGTGAGCCATCAGGAACAAGTGACTACGGCACGCGCTAATGATGTACCGATTCTCTCGTTAGCTGCAATTTTACAACACAACACTTCAGGATTTGCTTCTCCAACGTCTAAGAATATTAAAAATGCCAAAGACTTCGAAGGGAAGACTTACGGTGGTTGGGGCCTGCCCTCAGAAGACGCTATTCTCAAAGCACTCATGGAAAATGAAAAGGCTGATTTCTCTAAGATTAAGATGGTTAATATTGGAGAAGCGGATCAACTTATTTCTTTAACCAAAGATATTGATTTAACCTGGATCTTTTATGGTTGGACGGGCAAAGAAGCAGAATTACGAAAACAGACTTTAGATATGCTTTGGCTTAAAGACGTTGACCCTGCTCTCGATTTTTATACGCCAGTCTTGATTACTAGCGAGAAAATGACACAATCCCAACCAGCAGTGATTCGTCATTTTATACAAGCAGTTAGTGACGGTTATCAATACGCAATCCAGAATCCGCAGGAAGCTGCCGAGATATTAATCAAGCATGCACCCGAAGCAAATCCTGACTTAATTCGCAGCAGCCAGACATGGCTCAGCCCTCAATATCAGGCCGATGCACCTCAGTGGGGGATTCAGAAATCAGCCGTTTGGGAAGGCTATGCAAAATGGCTTGTCGAACGTGACCTGTTGCAGAAGATGATTGATCCCGCCAAGGCCTTCACGAACGATTTCTTACCTAAATCCTAAGGAGGTCCAGATGGGACTATCTCTTAAAGGTCTTTCCAAAGCATACTCTAACCCTCAGAAGGACCTATCAATGGAGGTCTTACACTCTCTAGACTTAGTAGTTGAGACAGGGGCCTTTGTTTCCTTAATCGGACCTTCTGGATGTGGCAAGAGTACGATATGCAATCTCTTGGCCGGAATTGAGGTTCCTGATGCAGGGGAAATATTATTGGATGGTAAAGCGATTCATGGGACGTTAGGTAACGTTGGTTATATGCCTCAGAAAGATTTACTCCTACCCTGGCGTACTCTACTAGAAAACGTGCTCTTGGGATGCGAGATCCTGCATAAGAATAAACGAAAAGCACAAGTAGAGGCTAAAGAATGGTTAAATCAGTTCGGTCTTTCACCATTTGCAGATCATTACCCACACCAGTTATCCGGTGGCATGCGACAACGTGGTGCTTTACTACGTACGATTCTCTTTGGCAAAAAAACCTTGCTTCTAGACGAGCCCTTTGGAGCTCTGGACGCTTTGACCCGGCAGGAAATGCAACGCTGGCTTTTAAGTATCTGGAATCGGACTCGGCATACCGTTTTATTGATCACTCACGATATTGATGAAGCGATTCTTCTTTCGGACAAAGTCGTTGTTTTAAGTCAACGTCCCGCTCGAATTATCCACGAGTTTAAAATCCCATTCCCCCACCCACGTGATCCAGATGAGCTCTTGCTCTCAAGTCTAGCCTTAGATCTTAAAAGGCAACTATTACACCTTCTCATACCTTAAACACGAACATTAATGTGACAGGCACTTAGTTTGATAAACTAAGTGCCTGTCGTTCGTTTTCCGGAGGCCACAAGGGCTTCCTGATTGAAGCATCTGTGAAGTGGTTTTTACTTTTCCCCTAGATAATAATAAATCAAGTCTAAGGACGGAGGTAGCTTCTTCAATTGCCTGAGCATTGTGATGACTTGCCCTCGATGGAATGATGAATGATTCGTAACGTGTAACATCTGTTTCCACAAGATCAAAGAGTACGGTGTGCCCTTAAGATTTCTAAATTTGAATTCTTGTTTTATATCTTCTTCCTTTAAGGACTCTAAGAAGTAGTTTAACCGCTTCCTAAAATCATCCCATGGATTGATTATAGAGGCGTAAGTTGGGAAATCGTCTGGATTTAAAAGAGTTCGACCTTGTACTCCTTGCCAACGTGATAACCACAATTCTTCCGCTCCTAAAATATGTACCATTGTATCTCTTATCGAAGTAAAACTGCTTGATAATTCTCGAATAAACTCTTCATCTTCTAATTGGCCTACAGCATTTAACAACTTTATATTCGCCCAATCATTATAGTTAAAAAGTTCGATCAACTGGCTCTTGTTCATTTTAAGTTCCATTCCTTTCGCTGTGCTCTAGGCACGAAAATACCTCAAAATCCATTTCATTAGACTTAGATATTGGTACCTCTCACCCGAGGTGGAGACTAAACAGTCTCCTTGTATTCTGGCAGCATGGGTTCGTACATCATAATGGCATGATTCTCTGTGATAAAGTCATCCCCAATTTGCTGATCGTCAAGGTCAAAAACTCTTCGCCTGATTGCATTATGTCGTAGGTAACCACCCCACCATTCTTGAGAAATTAAATGCTTGCTTTCATAGACCTCATATTTTTGAGTTCTCGGTTGTTCGCATCTCCATTCTCCGTGTAATTCCGAGTCACTTATCCAGAGCAACAGTTGAAAGTTATGAGCGGTATCGTTCCTGATTTGCAGGTCTATGTAATTATAAACTACCGTAGCCCCACTTCCAAAGGGTTGGGTACGGTTGGTATCAGGAAATACGTCATGTGTATGCCTCCATCGTTCTGTGATGGTTAAGGGGGTATGGATTGCCATCCAGTAGATAAGATTGGAAAGTTGACACAGACCGCCTCCCACCCCTGGAGAAAACGATCCGTTGATGAGAACCATGCCTTCCTTAAATCCTTTTACTTTTGTCGGTTTGCCCACTAAACGCCAAAGGGAAAAAGTCTCTCCTGGCTTTAGTATAAGACCGTTTATTTTCGCGGTTGCCAGTTTTAGATTGGTTACTTTATTTTGCTGGAGCCACATATCTACATTCCGCAAAGTTCTGTATAAAGGAGTACTATGTGTGGAAAATAGCTGAGGAAGCGGAGTATTCTTGATGACTGTAGCATATCTTATGGACCGATTAAATGCCCACTCAAAATAACGTCGCCCAGTAAAATACACCTTCCCTAAAAACATGCGAAATCTTGAACGACTGACCGGACGCTTAGAGTGAAAAAAGGCCTTTAACTCCAGAACTACCACTCCCTCGCTCTTTTTGTGCTTAAAGAATGTAAAAACGCTTTTTCGCTAGATTCATTAGGAACTCTTCGTCATTAAGAATTAAATCCCTTCTCACAAGATCATATATTTATAAGCTTACAGTATTTACAATCCCCCAAAGCCACAATCAAAAACGAAGGTTGCAAAGTTCAGAACAACTTATATCATTCATTTCTATTTAAGAAACGCAGCACTAGAATGATACCTACCACAGTAAATAAGGCCGATACTCTGTACATCAGTTGTACCTCACCAACTTGAATCAGCCACCCTGCGCCGACTGTCCCGATAATTGCACTGATTCCAAAGCTTACAGCATTATAGGCAGACTGAGCGCTTCCTTGGACATAGGCTGGTAAAAGCGTGTTTAAATACTCGACACCTGCCAGATAAAAGAGAGCAAAACTAAGACACTGAGTAATTTGCAACAAAATAATGATTCGATAGTCCTGAATTTGACTATACCCAATCCAACGAAAAGCGAAAATAACTCCTGCCAAGGCGATGAGTTGCTGAGGACTAAACCGTCTCAGCCAACTACTACCCATACTAAAAACGATCATTTCACTTAAGGCCGCTATCGTCCACCCAAATCCGATCCACCAACGGCTAGCCCCTAACTCCTGGAGATGCCAGCCGAAAAAAACGGAATAGGCATTATACGGTGCCATGAAAAGAAATGTGACCATAAAGAAGATCAGCAGACTTGGAGCTTTGGCATTACTCAGCAAAGAGAAAGGGATAGCGGGTAAGGATGAGCCTGCTTGCATGGTCTTTCGAGGGTTAGGTAACAATTTAGCCCAGAATAAACACCCGATCAGGATCATCCCTTCCACAACCCCAAACCAGGCCAAATCTAGATATGTAAAAATTAGTCCGCCGAGAGCGGCAGTTAGAGCAAAACCAAAAGAACCCCACCGCCGAATTTTTCCATAATCTTTGCGGTCCTCAAGTGTATTCAACACTAAGGCATCCGATAAAGGTGTGATCGGTGAGTTCGTAAAGGCATAAATTGATAATAACACCGCAAATGAAATAAATCCCTTGCCATATGACAGGGAAAAACAGACAAGTGCTGTTAAAGTTAATGCTAGGAGCAGAAATTCTTTGTGTCTTCTATATCGATCTGCCTGTGTTCCCCAGACAGCTTGAGCAAAAATACCGGCGAAGGGCCCTACTGACATTAGGACACCAATTTCAAGACTGTTTAAGTTCGAATGACTTAAAAATAATGGCAAAAAGGGAATATAAATTCCCACAGCTGCAAAATAGAAAATATAATACCCTGCCATCACAGAATTCCGTTTCACGGTAGTCTCTCCTCCTTTCACTTAAGGGTTTTCCAGGTCCTAGAGGGATCACCAAAAAAATGTTGTTAACCTAGAAAATTGTTAAATATTATGTTCGCAACTCGAAATTAATACTCTCTACATAGTATTAATAACTAGGCTTGTGCCAAGGATCGGCTAAGGCCATCCATGGATCAATCGAAACTAGGCACATCTTAAAAGAAAACAGAACGTTATACTTTCTGAAAAGTACAAAAAAGGCTAGGGATAATCCCTAACCTTTTGTACTATTTATACTATCGTTTAGTACCGACGCATTGATTGGAAGCAATCGCGGCAATACACAGGTTTTTCACCTGAAGGTTGAAACGGAACTTCCGTCTCTACTCCACAGCTTGCGCAAACTGCAGGGAACATTTGTCGTTGCGGTCGACTACCATTACTTCCGAATCCGCCGCTACGGCCACCACCTGATTGTTGTTTGCGGGCATGACGACACGCTGGGCACCGAGTTGGATCGTTTTCGAATCCTTTTTCAATGTAGAAATCTTGTTCTCCCGCCGTGAAAATAAATTCTTGACTGCAATCGCGACATGTTAGAGTTCTGTCCTGAGCCATTCTAACTCCTCCTTATTAGGTGTTCCTTGTACGGATTGGATCCTTCAACAAATTATCATCCGTTGCACCAAATAAGGTCAAAGTATGGATTCCAATTTTGATAGGCCCAAGTCTTAACAAGCACAGGGTCAGTATAGCAGAGCAAATGCTTAGAAGCAATCTAATTTTTTTATGAAATTTTAAGTATATAAGCGAATCAGGAAGAATCTTGAAACCCGCTATCAGAAAAAAACCCTCATGTGTGGTCGATAAAGCATTATTAGTTGGGTGGATCAATTTTATCTGATCAAGAAATATCGACAGCCCCATTAGCTAGCATCTGTCTTAGTTCCTTTTTGTCAATCCCCTGACCTAAGGCAATACTTAAAAACAAGCGGACCTTTTCAGTCGACAGATCTGCTGAAAACCAAGCTCCTACTCGTTCTAAATCTGCGCCTCCACCCGGATATCCATAGATCGGGGCTGTACGCCCAAATAAGCAACGCGATGTGATAACGACAGGGATGCCGTTGGTCACAAGTTTAGCTATCTCTGGGATTAACTGAGGGGGTAAGTTTCCGCGTCCGAACGCTTCAATCACCATGGCATCCGTGTTTTGTTGGGCTATCTTCAAAATTTCCGGTGACATACCCGTAAACGCTTTGCAAATTGCTACATTGGCTAAACTCTTCGGAACTCCAAGTTTAAGTGAGGGTTCCGGTTTACGATGCCAAATAACCTGTCCAGTATCAATACTGCCTAACGCTCCAATATCTCCTGAATCAAAAGCATCCACATGACTTGTGTGAAGTTTGCGCACATCCCGTGCAGCATGTATTTCTTCATTCAGAGCAATTACAATGCCACGCTGCAGAGCTCGAGGATCTAGGGCGATACGCATAGCATTATGTAAATTACGAGGACCATCTGAATCACTCTCTGAAGCGTCCCTTTGCGAAGCGGTAAAGATCACAGGCCGTGGGTCTTTAATAGCAACATCCAGGAAATAAGCTGTTTCTTCAAGTGTATCTGTCCCATGGGTAATGATGATCCCTTTTAGTGAAGGATCGAGAAAAAAATGCTGTTCGACCTTATGTGCTAAAGACCTCATGTGTAGGGGTTGAATATTACAACTGGCAACATTGCTAAAATCACAAATTTCCCAATCAGCCTCTTGGGAAAGATCGGGTAGGCTTTCCACAAGCTCGAGACCGCCAACAGCAGGAACCACCTTTCCCGCCTTATTCTTACGCATGGCAATAGTACCACCCGTTGCAATTAGAAGTACTTTTTCCTTTTTCACGGTGCTCACCCTTCATCAAACAACGAAATTCCTAAGTTGTTTAATGCTTTCTTCAATCTCACCATATGATACGGTTTTTGGATGTGTTCTCCATGCCAATGACAATCTAAGAGATCGGCATCCTTGACGAGTTCCTCGAGCGAAGTTCCGATCTGATCCTTTTTAGAATGATTGATGACCGCTTGCACAATCTGCTCTCTAGATTCATCCGAATACTTCCCCTCGGCTAAGAAACGGCGAATTGGATCCTCTCCTTTTGGGGCATGATCCAACTGTTTTCCAGTCTCCCAGCGACCGATGTCATGTAAAGCACAAGCCAAAGCTGCTTGCTCTATGTCTACATTTCGCATTTCCGCCAACATACGACCGATTTGAGCACAGCTTGTCGCATGAGCCTTTTCCCAAGTGATAGGGTAATCACGCTCAATGGTCGCTGCGTCCAAATGATCCAACAAATCGTATATCCTTTGTAAATCCTTGATAAATTCCCAATTCATTGCCGCTCCCCCTATTTACTTATTTTACCATAAAAAAAAGAAAATTAATTCGTATTCTCCTCATATCTTATCCTAAGAGTATTTGCGACATGAGGAGGAGGTCTGTATTGAATTCTAATTGGACACCCACTGCACGACGTCTTATCAACAAACGCTTATGGATCCTCGGGTATTCTTCCGAGGACTACGAAGGTGATTTTCGCGCCCTTGAAACGCTAAGACAACAGGGCCCCCACATTGATGTTTACGCTGACTTTGCCTATCAACTTCAACCAGATGGTCAGTTCATCGGTCAGGTTAATAAGCTAGTGCTTCAAGAAGCTATAGAACAAGGCACTGCGCCCTTTATTCTCTTCCATAATTTTGACGGCAAAATCTTTGATCCCCTTCCCTTGCGTTCAGTTTTATCTTCAACTGCCTCTCAAAGAAATTGTATACGTCATATGATTAATTTACTACCACCAAATGTAGCCGGAGTACATGTGGATTTTGAAGGGGTAGAAGCTCCATACCGTATTCCTTTCCTCACCTTTCTTGAATCTCTAAAAACCACTTTACATGACCGCGGCTTACTCTTATCGATTGCTATCCCTGCAAAACGCTCGGAGTCGGAGGCTCCTGGCTATGACTTTGCTGGGATTGGGCGCTTATGTGATTCAATTACTCTAATGACCTATGACGAACACTACTCGTGCGGTACACCTGGTCCTATCGCAAGTCTTCCTTGGATGACCCAAGCACTTGACTACGCCATCCACTATATACCCAATGAAAAGATATTACTAGGAATTCCAGTCTATGGCTACGATTGGTCCAACGAACCAACGTGTATGGTCCCAATGCGTGAAATTCCCGAGTTAGTCGCCCAAAATAACGCACGAGTTCTTTGGTCTGACCAAGCGGTAGGGCCCTACTTCTTTTATTGGCGAGGACGAACAAGGCATACTGTGTGGCATGAAAATGAACTTTCTGCCAAGGTTCGCCTTGGGTTTGTCAAAAGTTACCGCTTGCGAGGGATAGCCATTTGGCGCCTTGGCTATGAGACAAACCGTTTCTGGCAAGAGGTCTCCAATAAACTCAAACGATAGGCTTGTCCTCACCTGTCTTCGATTCATTGCTGTACGTCAAGTTAAGTGGCAAGCATCGGATATATAATATGAAAAAAACTGATATTGAAGAGAGGGCTGTATCATCAACATCTGGTGATCCAAGCCTTCATTTTTAACTATATGAGACAGTTATTGGGCCTGTCCTCAAACTATCCGTAAAACCCTACTTGTTCTTTAATCAATAAACGCTTATCATTGAATTATCAATAGCTACTAAGGAGATGAGCACATCCATGTATGAGCTTAAAAATCACACAGAAATAGTGGTCCAACAAGCACTACAAGACTACCTTCGAATTAATCAACTTTCATGCTCCTGTGAACGCTGTCAGGCCGATATAATGGCCCATGCTTTGAATCGTTTGCCAGCGCGCTACTATGTTTCTTCACGAGGCGAGATTATGACGCAATGGGAATCCCAGGCGCTTCCAGATCAAGCGCGTATCATGTCAGAAGTGGTCCGTGCCGCGCAGCAAGTCAATGCTACTCCGTCACATCCACTAGACTAACTTATCCTACGCTACAATTTAGACAGCATTTATTACGATGATCACGGCTAATACCGCTACGACAGCTAATGTTATAACCCTAAATGGAGAGTCTATGACCAGTTCTATCCTGACTGGGGTCACTTCAATGTCGATCATACCATTTCCTCCTCGCTCCTTTCTATTGTATGGTCTTTTCTGACCGCTTGTTAAAATGAGGAGGCCAAAAGGTCTCCTCTTTTTTATTCACTGTTTGAATCGACCTCTGTATCAGTTTATTATAGCACGTTTATATCATCCAAAAAAAAGATTTAACTGAGAACTTAAATTCAGAAAGGAGGTCTTTCTTTTATGCTCAACTCTGAAGAACTTCTCCGTTTTTCTCTGTTTTCGTCTTTAAGCCCCAGTGATGTAGCCCCCCTTCTCCCACATTTAATCGAGCGCCGTTATCGTCGGGGGCAACTATTATTTGTAGAAGGTGAGATTGGTTCATCGGTATATTTTGTCCTTTCTGGGCAAGTTAAACTTAGTAAATCAACCCCTGAAGGTGAAGAACAGATTCTTGATTGGTGTGGTCCCTATGATTGTTTCGCCGAGGTTTTGCTTCTCGAAGCCGGTTCCTACCCAGCAACCGCTGAAGTCCTGCAGGATAGCACCTTATTAGTCCTGCATAACGAAGTAATGTCCCATATTCTGGAATCTAATCCTGCTCTTTCACTAGCCCTCATTCGCACCTTAAGCCGACGCTTAAGACTCGCCCAGGAATTCATCCGAATTTTGACGAATCGTTCAACCGCCGGAATTCTAGCTGCCCTTTTCCTTCGCCTAGCACAACCAGCCAACAATCCTGGCCAGCCTATTTTTATAGATGCTTCTCTCACACATCGAGATTTAGCTAACATGATTGGGACTTCTCGTGAATGCGTCAACCGATCCATCAACAGCTGGAAGCGCTCTGGAATTCTAAAACTAGTAGATAATCGATTAGAAATCATAAAACCTCACGAGTTAGCAGACTGGCCTTAATTAAAGACCAGGGCATTGCTACCGCTTGGTTGTTGTTCAAGTTGGTTTATGATTCGCCAACATTCTTCCCAGCTAATATTCGCCTGTCGGCGCCAAAAAACCATGGCAGCACGAGTTTTTTCACACTCTCGTTCATTAAGCATACTTTGGTTTGGCAGTTTACCACCCCAGGCTTTAACCCACTCTTGATAACCTTGGATCAATTCTGCAGATTGGCTCCTTAAATACCGAATCGTGTAAATACTAGTTAACCAATATATATCTTTTTCTTCTCCACCCCTTACATATACTTGCCCATCTAGATCCGCACCGGCTATCAATAATAGTAAGAACAGGAAATGAACGCGCACGGCTTGTCGCAAAGTGTCCGGATTAATTTGCATTAGTTCTGAAAATCGGCCAAGAGGCTTGAGAAAGATCTTAACTGCTGGATCTCGATAAGTACAAATTCCAAATGCCGCTAAAGGAATTGGATAGATGTCATCCAACCCGCTTTCCTGCAATTGACCCACTAACTCTCGCTCGGCTTGAACCAAGCGTTGCTCTCTGATTAAAAGTTGCTCAGTCGTTTCTTTTAAGAAGGATTCCGCTTCTTTAGGACGATCCGGAAGAGCATCAGCCCATTCACGTAACCGGGAGCGTCGTGGCATGAGAATATCAATGATTGACCCCGTCTCTTGATGCAAAACCTTAAATCCTTGGCGCACGCGATCAGGATCGTGATATAATCCCCGCATCAGCGCTTCAGCCGCTGAGGGAATTTCTACAGATTCCTCAAACCGTATAATCACTTCTCCATGTCTTTCCGGGAACTTGAGTCCCATGGCCTTCTCAATCTCTAACCGTATTGAAGACACATCTGATCCCCCCTAGCCTCGTCTCTTGTTTCATCCTATGGATTCAAGGGACCATTCAGACCATAACGGTGCTAAATTTGACCATTATTGATTGCTTTGTTAAAATTAGCAAAATGACATCAGAAACGAGCTGACTACTATGTCTAAGCGCATCTATCACGATTTTGCCCTAGACCCTTTTCAAGAAGAGGCCCTCGATGCAATTGATGCCGGAAAATCCGTCATTGTTGCTGCACCTACCGGCACAGGAAAAACCCTAGTGGCGGATTATCTAATAGAAAAGTCCATGAACGAACACTTAAGAGTGATCTATACGGCACCCATTAAAGCTCTCAGTAATCAGAAATTCAGAGACTTCAAAAAACAATTTGGCGAAGATGCAGTAGGGATCATGACTGGGGATGTTGTTCTTAATCCAACTGCTCCGTTGCTCATTATGACAACAGAGGTCTTTCGCAACCAAGTCATTACCGAAGACCCTGCCCTAGAGTTTGTTTCTCATATAGTCTTTGATGAAATTCACTGGTTAAATGATGAAGAACGAGGCACTGTTTGGGAAGAGTCTATTATTCTTGCACCCCCTAAAATGAAGATTCTGGGTTTGAGTGCCACCATTGCTAATGCCAAACATTTAGTAGATTGGATTGAGTCCATTCGACATGAAGATGTAGCTTTGATCGAAGAACACAATCGGGTGGTCCCCCTAGAATATTATTACTACACCAAGGACACCGGCCTTGTGGATTATGACCAGCTATGGCGTTACTATCGCCGGAAACTCAAAGATCGAATCAATGATGAAAATCCCTTTGGCCCAACGACTCATTTAGACCTCATTCGCACAATCCAGCGTGAACATCTCCCAGCGCTCTTCTTTGTTTTCAGTCGCAAACAATGTGCCTTAAAAGCCATGGAATTAGCCACCATCGGCAATTACTTAAAAGCGACCGAACGTCGAACCGTTGAAGACAAATTTCTTCAAAGCTTCGGTTCAGAAGTAGACTGGTCCTCATCGACAAGGCAACTCAAGCGCTTGTGTTCAAAGGGAATCGCCTATCATCATGCTGGCTTACTCCCCTCCCAAAAAGTTATAGTTGAAGAACTCTTTTTAGAACGCCTCATCAAAGTACTCTACTGCACAGAAACCTTTAGTGTGGGCATAAATTATCCCGTCAAGGCAGTCTGTTTCGATTCATTGAATAAATATGATGGACGAAACTTTCGACCGCTTGCCAATCATGAATTTTTTCAAATGTCCGGTCGGGCGGGACGACGCGGTCTTGATGAAAAAGGCTTCTCCTTTGCCCTAGTCGATTTAGCCTATATGGAAAAAAGTCCACCCCCTAAATTTCAATTAAATCGTCTTGAACCGCTAACCAGTCAATTTAGACTTACCTATAATACTGTTCTCAATCTCACGGCAACCCTAACCCAAGCTCAAATCGAAATCTACTTTCAAAAAAGTTTTGCAGCCTATAGCTATCGCCTGAGTTCTGATTTCCTTCACACTCAGTTAGCGCAAATCCAACAACAGCTCGCTGGAGCGCAACATCTCTGCGAAGAGGTTGGATCATTTCAGTGTCCGCTTAAACACCATCCTAAACGGAAGGAATTAGAGAGACTTAAGAAAACGTTCAAGGCTTTAGGCCCCCGCAAGCAGTCTCGTGTTTACGGACGAGAAATGGCCCGTAAGATTCGCACTTGGGAAAAACTTTTATCCCTTTCTCCTAAGAGTTGCCCCACAGAAAAGCAAGAAAACTGCCATAGTCAAAGTAAATCTTTCCTTACAATTAAACAACAACAACAAGAGCTTCAAAAGGCCTTAGACGCTCTTCCTGAAGAAAATGCCTTTCTTCAGGAATTTGAATACAAAAAAAATCATCTCCGCCAGCTAGGGTATATGCGGGGAGATGAGCTTTTAGCCCGTGGCACTTGTGCCAGTCGAATTTATGTCCAAGAACTCCTGGTAACTGAATTAATTTACTCAGACGTTTTCCCGCAACTTGATGACGACCAACTTAACGCCTTGCTGTCTAGTATTGACTTCGAAGCAAGAAAAAACGATATGTTTCACCGGACGACAGTTTTTGATTCTGAACCTGTCAAAGTTTTCGTAGAATACCTTCAAAGTGTTTGTGGCCAAGACTCAGTAAGATATGACCCTAGAGTCGCAGGAATTACCTATGCTTGGAGCCAAGGCAGTACGTTTGTGGAAGTTCAAGCGTTATGTAACCTAGACGAGGGAGATATTATCAGCGTTTTCCGACGCACCATTGATCTGATGCGCCAAATGCGAGAGGCCGTAAGCGATATTGCCCTACGCAATCGCCTGAAAGTATGCATGGAAAAACTTGATCGAGATGAAGCGGCTATCATGGAACTATAAGACTAATGCGACGAAAAGAGGCGGTACAACGAAGTTTGTACTGCCTCTTTAATCTGTCATCGTAGGGTTAGCCGTCTATATTAAGGGATTAATAACGGTTTATTAATAGTTAGACACCCACTTTTCGAAGTGGGTGTCTAACTATTCTGCTTCGGTGGGAGTAGAATCCCTCACCGAAGTCTCAATGTCAGCTTTAGCAGAACGAGTTTACTCTGAGACTTCAAACATATCTTTACCTACTCCACAAAGTGGACAAACCCAATCTTCTGGGATATCTTCAAAAGCTGTGCCTGGTGCAATTCCAGAATCAGGATCTCCGGCCTCAGGATCATAAATATAACCACATGCTGAACAAACATATTTTTTCATTAAAAACCCTCCCATTTAATTATTGATTCAATGTATGTATTGAATTATTGTAGCATTTTTTTATTACTTTTGCCAATTTGCTTTCATAAAAGTTCTTATTAAGAGCATAGCGCTGCTCTAGTATCTCCATTTAAGACTCCCACATTTATAAGTGGAAATTGGCATATCCATTTATCTTAAGAATCCATTGTCAAAGGAAATCCTGTAATGCTGCAATGCAAAGCCCCGGAAATTCTCTACACAATGGCAAGGTTCGTGATGATCACAAAACCCCACCTCCAGCTTACCGCTCAAATGATGATGCAAAATATGAACATTAATGTATAAATGACTGGCTCGCTCGTTTACTTCCAGATAATATCGTATTGCCAAACAGAAAAGAATAAGCATCACTAAACTCACAAATACTCCAACTCTCGGCAAAAACCAAGGAATAAGCAAAGCAACTAACCCTAAGAAGAAAAGAATAACCGTCCCAATCATCACTTGAAGTTTAGCGAGTCTCCACTCCTTATAGCGGCCAAGAAATTCATAGAATAATTGGGCCATACGGACAGATGGAAACGCTTGGTCTAGCCTTTCACCCGTTTTATACTGTGCGAACTGGCAAAAACTCACCACGCATATCCTTCCTTCCTTTCTTACTCTGATGATCCGATTAACCCTTTACAAACTCCCAAGACTAATGTTTCGGAGGAGATCGTCAAGTTGTCCAAAATAATCCGACTGAACCTCAGAACTTAACGCACCAACAAAAAAGACTTTCATTCCCAGTTCTCGACAGATTAAATCTTCAGGATTTTCGCTAACCAGCAGGCAGCTTTCCGGTTTAACGCGAAGATTCTCGGCGATTTCTCGATAGAACTCGATATGGGGTTTACAATAATGTAAGTTATCCATGGCTGCAATGATTTTAAAATGTTCTGGTACGAGACCCGCCCAGCGGGCCTGTTCCTGCATGGCAGTTAAAGGCATGATCGGATTCGACACAACTCCAGTTAAAAAGCCTTGCTGAATAGCGTACTCTACTACTTTAACTCCAAGAGGGTTAACTTGAACCAAACAGCGCAAAGCAGGAAAATCCGAAGCATAAAACTCATCAAATAATGGTTTAAGTGTCAGAATTGACTGACCCGTGACTTTACAAAAATCATCATAAAAAGTCTGCATATTAGTTTGCCCAGGTTTAGGTTCCTTTTGAGTGACTTCTATCGATTTCAATAATTGTTTGGAAAACTTATCCGGCGAAAGAAGATGCGCAAATCTTGGCGCTAAAATACCAAGGAAATTTTGCATGAACTTGGCATAATCTACATTTGTCAACGTTTTCTCTAAGTCAAAAAGAATGGCTTGGATCACGTTCATGTCCTCCTATTGAGATCTCAAACCCAACGAGCTATCTATTGTTTCCTACTTCCCCTATACTATTCTCTCTTTTCTTCTGAATTCCTTCCAGTTCTGAGAAGCTTACGTTCAACTCAATAATATTCCCATCTTTAGGAACTTAATCCACAATACCTACATCAGATAGGCATCATGCATTTAATCTGCCCCAGAGAAAATAATCCCCAAGGGATTTCCATCTCCCCTGGGGATCTCAAATAGCTCTCAGCTCTCGCAACGGCCCACTCTGTTTTCCAGAGGTGCAATCCCTGAGATTGCCCTCCTTATTGTGCTGCAGACTCATAAGGAGGGCAATGTTCTCTGTGAGGTTTTGGAAACAGGTCCCCATCAAACCATAAAAACGTTCCATTTAGACTCTTAAGAAGTCACGTAGCGATAATTCATTCTTACCTCTTCATCATCCATCAATCTTCTGAATCGCTCTTTTTAAGTCCACTAAATGAAAAATAACGTTATTGGTAGAAAATGGCTAACCTCTTTCTCCTCTCTTGGTAAACAACCTTTCTCCTTCAACGCGATTTCGCTCGCTTTCGTGGCAACACATTGCCATACAATTTGGATAAAAGGCTGTCTGCTCACACTAGTTTTAATTCTAGGTAGCAGACCAAAATACCTTGGTAGAAAAATACATTTTTTACACTAATAATGTTGAACCAACTATTTCTTAGTGTTTTTTTGCAATTTTTTTCGTTTCTCTAAGAGGAGTTCCGCTGTATGAATGACCTTAATGTCAGGATTTTGCTTATCTAAACCCCCAGAGATTTGCATCAAACATCCAGGACAGTCGACCACGACCACATCTGCACCAGTCTCTTCAATATTATTAAGTTTACGCTCTAAGATAGGGCCGGATAGCTCGGGAAACTTTATCGAATAAGACCCTGCGAAACCACAGCAGCGATCGGATTCCTTCATCTCAATCAGTTGCACTCCAGAAGTATCGGTCAGTATTTTGCGAGGTTCGGCAAAAACTCCCATTGAGCGTTTCAGGTGGCAAGAATCATGATAGGTCACTTTTAGCGGTACTCCGTCGCCCCCAGGAGTTAAACCACCCAAATCAGACAATAATTTAGAAAAGTCCAAAGCTTTATGGCTTAGCTCTTCAGCACGAGCTGCTAACCCTGGATCATCATGAAGCAACTCTTTGAAACTCTCCTTCAGCGCATGGGTACAGGTTGGGCAGGCAGAAACCACATAATCAACCTTTTCTGCCTCTAATGCTTCGATATTCATAATCGCACATTTACGCGCATTACTGCGGTCACCCATGTAGGTAGCCGGTGCACCGCAACAGGATTGTCCCTCAGGAAAGACGACTTCATACCCTTTTTCATTCAGGGCAACTATGACTCCTTCTCCGATCTTCGGATAGACAAAATCGATCAGACAACCAGCATAAAGAGCGATTTTTCCTTTCGGATTTTTCACGTCTTGCTTAACCGTTTTGAAGACATCACGGAAGGGGACCTTGGCCACGGCCGGTAAACTCTTCTTCTCGGTAAGGCCCGAGAGAAACATGGGTAAATGACGAATCACAGGTTGCCCTTTAGTGAATGGCTTTTGGGCAACGGATGCCATACGTAACAGGGAATGGAACAATCGGCGATTAGATACTACATCTAGGGCAAATTTTTGAGTGAAGGTCAGTCCCTCTTTTTCACCCATCCGATTTCTCATTTCCAATATCATTTGTGGTATATCTAATTTTCCAGGACAGACTTCCGAACATTTACCACATTGGAGACAAAGATTTTGGGGATTTTGGGCATCTTTTTCAGAATTCAGGAAATTGGTTAAGATCGTTCCGATTCCACCGGTATAAATATGTCCATAAACATGCCCACCCACCAGTTGGAAGGCTGGGCATACATTGAGACAGGATGCACAGCGAATGCACTGGAAGGTCTTTTTAAACTTCTCATCGTTATACATCTTCCGGCGGCCATTGTCCATCAGAATGATATGGAATTCTTTATCTTTAACCGTTCCATCCGGGTAATAGGCAGGAGTCGGGCCTGTTACCATACTCACATAGCTCGTAATCTGCTGACCAGTCGCACTCCTTGGAAGTGCTTGCAGGATATGTGTGGCATCCTCAAATTTAGGCACGAGTTTCTCGATGCCGACTAAATAAACATGGATGGGGGGCAAGGTGGAGGTTAGTCGGCCGTTTCCTTCATTGGTAAGCATGATCAATGTCCCTGTCTCAGCAATAGCCATATTTGCTCCGGAAATTCCCATATCGGCTTCAAGAAAGGATTTACGCAGTTCTTCTCGAGCGGTTTTAACAAGTTCAGCAATAACCGGTTGGTTCAACTTGTGTAAGTGGCCGGAAAAAACATTAGCAACCTCTTCTTTTGTCATATGGATCGCTGGTAAGACCATATGGGAAGGATGTTGACCTGCCAGCTGAACAATCCACTCTCCCAAGTCTGTTTCCTGTACATCGATACCTTCAGACATCAACCTTTTATTCAGTAAAATTTCTTCCGAAACCATTGATTTTGATTTTACAATTTTCTTAACGTCTTGACCTTTGGCTAAGTCAAGAATATATTGTTTAGCATCCTCACCAGTCGACGCACGGAAAACCTTCGCTCCCCGGGCAGTGGCAGATTGTTCAAATTGATCAATCATCTCTTCTAAATGGCTAGCAGCATACGACTTAACTTCCGCAATATTGTCACTAATCGATTGGAAATCATAACCTTCATACGCTTTGGCGCGAGCTATCGTATATGCATCTCCAAAACGTCCTAAAGCCCCACGTAAAACATCATTTCCTAGCGCCTCTGAAATCTTCTTCTTAAATTGTTTATCTGCCAATTAAATCACTTCCTCTACTTGCTCATCGACAAAGACCACTACAAGTTGTTTCGGGCCATGTACCCCTATCGTCAAAACACGTTCAATATCGGAGGTTCTACTAGGGCCAGTGATAAACCCCACAAACCCTGGTATTTGGGGTAGTTGATGAAGTGTTGCCATCGTCTCTTTTAAGGTTGGTATGATCGCCGACGTCGAAACTAGAGCAATGTGAATGGGAACAAGAGTAGAGCACAAGCGCTGATCAACATTGGCATCAGCATCCGCTTGGACTAGTGTACCAAGTTCTGCAATGGCGTAGTTCACCTGCGTAATACCAGCCTGTGCATTAGGGGTGACTTCACGAAAATGATCAGTATGTACCGTAATGCCAGCTTTACGAATCTGTTGTGCAAAATTTCCTTTTTCCAAAATAGAAGCATTTAAAAGTGCGACAGTATTAATCCCTTTTTCTAGCATAACTTTGCAAACCAATTCTCCAGCCTCATTTGCAGTCTTCACACGATAGCATTCTCCAGATACCACTTCTAATTTGACTTTAAACCGTTCATATAATTCAGTCACTGAATCAATTTCCATCTTGTTATTCCTCCTATGATTATTAAGTTAGTCTATAATTGAACCCACATACTCCTTAGCCTTAAAATCACAATATCCTGTTTAAGTGGTCAGGCCATCATACCATTAATAATTCAATTTTAATCTAAATCTGAGCGAATTACAATATCTTTTGCATTAAAATTTTAATATTTTGATTACCTATGATTTTATTATGCGCAACCATTATCCTAGTGATATGAGGAGAATCAATCGAATGAGTAATGCTTGAAAAGTATTGTTAACAGTAATCTCCTATAATTTACACATTGATTTTCGACAAATTATGCGTTAAGGTTTAAATAAGTAAAGTTTAGTAGCAAATTTACTAGACCTTGCGCAAAAGAGGATTTCCGGACGCGGAAATCCTCTCACTATTTTTATATCTGATAATTTACTTAATCTCTAATTTTTAGTTGTAATCAACTATATTTCTTGTAATTAATAATAATTTGATTATAATACATTGGTTAGGGCCACCTATAAAATCTAATTATTAATGAGCATTCCGTTAGGAGTGCTCATTTTATATTCCCTTCGTACTATGAATTCTGCTAATTGTGAAACACCCAACTTCAAGTGGGAATTTCACCCCGACTCTACGCTATGCGCTATGTTAATCTGAACCCGGTTCTATTTACCTTCTCTCTGTCGTAACTATAAATAGGAGGGATGGGATGGGCAAAGTGCAATACGATCCAGAAATTGTTTATGTGCAAAAATTATATTTTTTTTTGTTCTTGGCAACAATTACAATGCTGGCAAGTGTTATTACTGTCTGGCGCTTCGGCCTAAGATATGCTCTTTGGGTTCTGGTCAGCGGGTTATGCATTTCCTATCTAGCCATGCTTCAGAAGAAAGACTTTAACCCTCCAGATAAGAGAATAACCGCACAACGCATGGCTCATGCCATTTCTCAAGACTCCAGCCCCTTGTCGATTGCTCGTTTTGCATGTCAATTATATTACTACTTTCAAGAACCGACTCAAGCAATAACACTTCTAGAAAAGTTCCTTCCCAGCCACGCACCTTTGCTCTGCTCGACACTTGGAGACATCCTTCTTAAAGAAGGAAACACTAAACGCGCGCTTTATGTTTTACGAGAGAACCCCTATGCCTTAGTCGACCCGCTCCTGCTTTCGACACAAGCACGTATTCTTAAACAAATAGGCAAAACCCATGAAGCGGCAAAAATGTTCGAACATAGCTTAAATCTTGCCAAACAAAATGGATTTCCCCAGAGTGGTGCCCATTGGATAACTCAAAAAATGCTTACGATAAGTTATAAAGCCAGTATTCACCATTCTCTTGCAGATTGTTATGTCATTCTAAATAATCTTCCCCAGGCAAAACGACATTATCGAGCTGGCAACCGCCTTCTACTTGATTGTACACTTTGGCGTCATTGCCCGTCAGATTTATTACATTCTGCAAAAAACAACAATGATTCTTATTAGTTCATCAATATTTACCCTTTTAATCCCAACGCTTATTCCCTATTCCAACACCTTTTTTAGAGTCTATTCATTATAATAATGATAAAGGTCACTAATATAATAATGAATAGACATATATTCTTGTAAAATCGAATAAAACTCATCTACGTTTTGAAATGGAGGGTGAAAAATGTTGTCAACTCATGCTGAAGAGATTCTAGGGTTTATCCGTGATTTTGAAGCGTCCTCTCGTGACTATCTCATATCCAAAGGCTTCAGTGAATACGAGATGACCAATGCCTATCTCGACTTACAATGGAATTTCCTCCATACAATTCTTAAACAACGTCAGTAGATTACATAATACTTCATAATCTCTAATATGACCTCTCTAAGTATTCAAAAAATTAAACGCACATCAATTACCCCTTAACCACCTAACGCTTATGTAGGTGATTAAGGGGTTTTTAATAGCATTAAGTCACCTAAAAAACTTTATACCCCCCCTCTTATTAATGTGTTGCACGCGTTGAAACCTCTGTAAAGCTCGAATGGCCGTGAGTACCGTGGATAAAGGTTCTTCATAATTCCAGCCCTTTGCGTAGACCCCTTGGTAAGATGGTTTAAAAGAACCGTTACTGTTCTGGGCTGCGAGAAGGTTTACTATTCCTTTTTCAAAGACTTCCCATGAAACAACGTTCGAATACCGCAATAACCCTGAAATGGCCAAACTTGTTTCGACTACAGAACCCCAACCTCCATTATTAACCTGAGCATTCAAAAGAAATAGTTGTCCTTTGTTCCCTGCTCCCAAGATATTGCGTGCAGTACTCCAGCGTTTCCAACGAAAGCTTAACTTACTGAATAATTCTAAAGCTTGAGCTGTGCTATAAACAGCCCCCTCATACCAAGTGGCTGGAAATGCACCCTGGTCCTCTTGTTGAGTTAAAATCCAATTTAATCCGCGCCAGATTATTTCATCTTGGGATCGCGGACTAGGCCCTAATGCCTCGAGAACATGAATACTCACGTCGACACTAGGAATATAGACTGGAAATTCCGAAGAAATCCGAGGAGGTATTCCTTGAAAGCTGGGAAATGTTCCCCAACTTCCGTCATTATTTTGTAAACAGTTCAACAGAAGAACTCCCAACTGATTTTGTTCTCCTAACGCCTGATGCAAACCAATCAAAGCAACCGAGGTATCATCCAAGTCTGGATGGGTAAATGGGGGAGTACTGCCATAGCTCCCATCCTCATTCTGACCCCTTTTTAACCAATCGATTGCTTTTTTTAACCATAGGATATCTGAAGGCTTTTGAGTTGTCTCAGAAAAGACGCTTAAGGCCCATCCAATAGCCCATATTTTGAGCTGATCAAATGCAGGCCAACCACCACTTGGATACTGTTTTCGAACCAGCCACTGTGCAGCCCTTTGAGACTGTTCTACATGACTGCCTTTGATCACAAGCGCGAGCATAGCCATGCTTGTGGCGATAATATCCTCTGCCCAAGAGCCATCCGACATTTGTGTCTTGAGAAGATATTCAAGGCCTTGTTGAATGCCCTCTTGTGTGTTCGAGTCAAGCAGCGACGCCGCAACAACGACTGGCCGACCATAGAGTGGTAACTTGGCTAAAATCCTCTCTTCGAGAATCGTTGGCAGCAATATTTCCTCAGGGGTAGGTCCCTCGAGGCCAGGAACCACCCTTTGCCCTAACGATAGAATCACATGAGAAAATTGCCGTGCTTTAGCTAAAAGTCTAAATTTCGCCCTCCATCCGCCTTGACTCCCCTGAAGTACCATACCGACAATCTGAGTTATCTCTTCGTCTGGCTTGTCACCTGGATACTTTCCCCAGCCACCTTGATGTTGATGCTGCTTTAACCATTGGGCCCCATTCTGCTGGGGGAGCTCGTACCCTCTCCCGACTGCCAGCAGAGCAAGATCAGCAAGTGCCGTAGCCCCAAGACTGGGGGAAACGCCATGGGCTTCGTCAATACTTTCTGATAAGATCTGTTCTACTCCCTCTGAGACAAAATTCCGTGCTTGGTCGAGACCCTTTTCAACTTCCCAATCTAATTCCATTGAACTCTCTCCGTCTTCATTATTTGCAGGCCATAGTACGGTTTATGTAATAAAGCAAAAAATTGTTCAACAAATTAAATACCGAACCATAAGGTTCGGTATAATGTTTGTTGATCTTATATTATTAAATCTTTTTTCACTACAGCAATTGACAATTCAGCTTCTACACAGCCATTTATAGAGTGCGCCCCACTGCTATCTCATCGCAATTGGGGAATTTTATACAATTAATGCACTCTGTCCATACTTTTTGGGGCATTTGGTCTTTGCTGACTTCTTCATACCCACAGTATTTAAAAAACTGAGGCTGATAAGTCAAGGCAAAAAGTTTCGTACAGCCCAGTTCTTTCGCTTCTGCTTCAAGTGCTCTGACAATCTGGGTTCCGATCCCTCTTCGTTTGTAGCCACTGGCAACCGCTAACGCCCGTATTTCTGCTAAGTCACTCCAAAGAATATGAAGGGACGCAACCCCCACTAATTGGTCATCCTCTTCAGCCAGCAAGAATTCGCGAATGTTTTCATAAAGCATATTTCTTGATCTTGGCAGCATGAGTCCTTGTTCAGCGTTGCTATTTATTAATAACATCATCGCTTCTACATCCGCTATTCGTGCCTTACGCAATTTCATTGATTATAGCTCCTTTTTGTCTTTTGCATAATTATACAATATTTCTTATATAGTTGCATAATTTTTCTTACGAACTGATCCTTTAAGTTTGCTGAAGACTTTAATGCTTTACTACATAATGGGTTAATTTAACGTTCTTTTTGATTACGAAATATCTAAATATTTAAAAAATACCGAGCCATTTCTACTAATAACCATAGTTCTGCCTTGTTTGTCGGATTTTAGAGTATGAATATTTATTCTAATGTCACGAATTTGAGTGTTTAAGCCTATATCAGATATACTTCCCCAAACATTACATCTCCTTATTTTTACATTTTTTTGCATCTACTTATGATAAACTATGATAGTGTGTTTCTGATAGTTTTCCGAAAGGAGATTAAAATTGTGATTTCCCTAAAGTTACGGTTGAGTTCTCTACTAAGACAAAGTATCTTTATTGTCTTGACCGCTATTATGATTATATTCATTTTTAGCGTTGATTTTTTACCTATTTCTGGCCTCCTTCACTTGATACTTATTTGCATACCTTTCATCACCCTTATTATTTGGTTCGAACTTTGGTACAGTACTTGGGGCAAAGTTTGGATGTTTAGCATTTTGTTGCTTATCTTTTGCAGCCAAGTTTATCCTCCCTCCTCTCATTCCAGCCCCATGTTGATAGTCCATCTTCTCTTTCTCTTCGTCATGTTATTTCTCTTCAACCGTAAGGAGACTCGAGAACGCGCACGACATCAACATCACATCAATACTATGCGGGCCTTACTGTGGCAAAATCCTCCAATCGTCAAAACCGTCGACTATAGTCATGAAGCCATCATTTTAATAGATAATACAGGAGAGATTATCGAGTCAAATCCTCGTTCGACTCACTTATTAGGCTTATCTAAGTCCTCATTAGTTGGCCAACCCATCTCTAAAGCCTTAGGTATTTTGAATAATTTCCAACCTACTAGTTTACCGGAAGTCGGCGAATTCACCTGGAAGAACTCGAAAAAAGAAATTATGCATCTGCGTTTTCAAACTCGCCCTTTACTAAACTTTGACATTCCTTCGGGCACACTATTGACGCTTTTCGATATCAGCGAAGAGAAAAAACGCTCGGAAGCGTATGTACAGGTTGCAAAATTCGCCATTATTAATGAGGTTTCTGCTGGTTTGGCGCATGAAATTCGCAACCCCTTGACAACCATCAAAGGGTTTATGCAACTGATTACTCCCGAACAATGGCCGGAGTCCTACCGTCCGTATCAACAGCTTATTCTGGATGAAATTCACACCTTAGAACAAGTGTTGGGCAAGTTTCTCCTCATTACGAGTCCTTCAGCACCACAAATTAAAGCACTTAGCTTAGCTGATACTATTCATGCCACAACTCAATTAATTCAGCCCCTGAGAGATCGAAAAGGTGTAACCCTTGTGCTCGAACTCTCATCCCATTCAGTCTGTATCATGGGGGACCATGAACAACTTCTTCAAGCGCTTCTATCCATACTCAATAATGCGATTGAAGCTTCACCCCAAGGAGGGAAGGTCATTATTCGTCTCACAGAACACGAATCTCATATAAGAATTAGGGTTATCGATAATGGACCAGGTATTCCAGAAAATTTGCGTAAAAGGGTTCTTGATCCCTTCTTTTCCACCCATAATGAAGGTACCGGACTGGGGTTAACCATTGCACAACAAATTATACTTGCCCATCATGGCAAGCTACACATTTCCGAATCTACAGCATCAAGTGGGACCGAGGTGTTAATAGATTTTCCCAGTTTAGCAACGTTTACGAGTAACCTTTCTGCATAAGCGAATGATTTAACAGTGATCCCTGACAATTTAGTTCATAAATCCCCTTATCTTGCCAGTTTTCTGGCAACGTCCAGATAGGAAACTTATCCACATCCGTTAACCAACAGTACCACCGCCGAAGTTCTTCTTCCTTGCCAAGTGCCGTCAGCCAATGAACACGGCCATCCCAAACTAGTGGATTACCTTTGTCATCCTTGGCAAACACTAATAGCATGCTTCTTTCCAAAACACTCGCTAACAAAACACTCTGAGCAGCTTTGGTAAGTGGCTTTTCAAAGATTGGGCATACAACACTTAACTGCCCATTCCACTGATAAAAATACCATTCTTCTAACTCCATCACCGTGTTTTCTGCACGCTCCTTAGGAAGCCACGGCCAAGACCACGGACTCCCCCAGAGTGACTTTAACACCCCGTCTCCCTGATGTAGCAACAAAGCCAAAAGGTCTTGAGTGCGAAGTTTACCTTCTTGCTCAAGAGATTCTAAGTAATCCAGAATGCTGACAATTGTGGCGCAAAACTCCGGGTTTAGTGAACCGGAAGCATCCACCCAGCCTTGTTTTTGCCACTTGACCATTTGTTCCCCTTTCTTTAACCACTTCACTTTGGTGGATAGTTCAAATTTTTTCCCTTTGCGCCGCACTTCAGCAATTTCAAAGTGACCCCAGAGGAAACTTATGCTCTGAGGTTTAATTTCTATACGAACCCTACGGGCTGTCAAATCACTAAAGAATGACTTCACAGTCGTCAATTGTTGCCTTACCACAGGATTTAAGCCCTCTGCCCAGCGTTTCCAATCTGGCCGTTCCTCTCCTAGGACGTAGCGAGGTTGGTTGCTAGTTTGCTTCTCTGGAATGGGGTATAAACTAGGCGAGAGTTTTTCACGCCAGTAAACCGCTCTTGCAAAAATTGTACCCCCAATTTTAGTGAGTCCAGTTAAAAAAGAAGTTGAAAAATTAGGGGCTACGTAATAAATTACTGTTTTTGCGCCATTACTGAGTCGATTTCCCCATAGTAACCCGGCAAGTAGGAATTCATCTTCGCGTGGAACTGAAGAACTCGCAATGATCCCAACTCTTAACGTGGTCTCGCCGCCCATAAAATAAGCAAACTGGACTGGGAGGCGACTGGCCTTTTTTTTATCGTCTGGATACTCCTTTAAATCTTTTACTATAAATGCATCTGGATGAGCTTCCCAGATCATATTCCAGCTTATACTCACAATGAACCTCCCTTAGCTTTTCTCCCTAAGGATGTTTACGCGTTAAGTGCGAAAATCATGACAAATTCTATGAAAATCCTCCCTGCCAACTTCGAATTATTTGTAACGTTTCTCTAATCGGCAGGGCGTAACGAATATTTCCATCTCGTCCTTCCATAGTCTGAGCCAAAAAGAGAGCATTCCAAATGCTTTCTGCAGTGGACTCCACCACAGCTCTGAAGAATTCATCCAAGGCCCAATCTGATAAAGAACTGCCATTGTTGCCCTCACTACAATGGGTGCTAACCATTAAGCAAAAATCACCACTTCCAGTGCTAGAAATAGACCCCGTCCGAGCCATACCTAAACTAGCCCTACGCGCAAGTAATTGCAATTGCCAGCGTGATAATGGTGCATCTGTGATCCCTATCAGGATTAACGATCCAGGATTGTACCCCTTAGCTTGCAGAGCAAGGAATTTCCCTACTGGAACACCGGATAAAATAAAATCGTTTAAAATACCAAAATTGGCCAGTGCAAGCATACCCACAACATAGTTTTTCACGCCTTGTCGAACAAGGCGTGAAGAACTTCCAATGCCCCCTTTTAGTTGAAAACAGGACATCCCAACCCCAGCCCCGACATTCCCCTGCTCTATCGGTCCTCTCGCAGCCCGTTGAAGGGCAAGGATGGCATCCAAGGGCTTAACATGTCGGCCGCGAATATCATTCAGATAAGAATCGTCACATTCCATGACAACCACATTAGGGGTCCGTGCTTCGTTACCAATCTCTGGGTACTTCTTTAAAAGGTAGGTGATAACACCATGACCCACGTCATGAACGCTTAGAGTATTGGTCAATAAAATGGGGGAATTAAGAATCCCCATTTCTTGAATAAAAGGAACTCCTATCGATTTCCCATACCCATTTATTATGTCAATTGCTGCCTTGCAGGGCTGTCGATAAAGGTCAGGGCGAGGTAGAATAGCAGTCACACCCGTCCTAACAGGACCGCTTCCATTGGGATCTAACGGACCCACTCCTCGAATTAATGACACATTCCCTACTAATACGCCTGGCACATCCGAAATATCATTGTGAGGTCCGACCGGCATCTCTCCCAGCCAAAGCCCAAGACTCCTCGGCGAGTAGCGTGCAGACATAAAAAATCCCCCCACTGTACTCTATGAGCAACAATGGAGGGATATGAATGTCACGCCTCTTGCTTCTTTTCCGAAAGACCGTCTAAAAAGACCATCAGCGCATGATTTAATTCTTCATGTAAATTGCCTGAACCTGAAACAAACCAGCGCATGAAATGTTGAACCATCATACCTTCTAGACTTTCAGCTAAAAAAGCGGGTTCGAACTCACGACTGATTTCGCCGTTTTGTTGTCCTACCGTTATAATAGCCATCAGGGCATAATGTAAACTCAAATCATAATCTGCCCCATCGCGATTTCGCACAGTAACCCAAGCAATTTCACGATCTTTTATCATGAACCCAGCCCAATCTTGCAGAAGGTTTCCTAACCGCTGGCGAGTATCCATACATACCTGTTGACGCCCCTCATTGACAAGATCTTGCCAAGAACGACGTGAAAATTCCAGCACTACAGCTTCCTTTGTTGAAAAATAATTATAGAACGTTCCCTTTCCCACATCAGCTTGCTGAGTAATTTGATCGACTGAGGTGGCTGTAAATCCTTGCAAACGGAAAAGTTGCATAGCATTTGAGAAAATCTTTTCGCGTGTCTCTTTTTTCTTACGTTCTCTTCGAGACATTTCCGTCACTATAAATCCCCCCCTTTATCCATGTTAGCGGACAAATGAACTTCTATGTCAGTCATTCTCCGTATACCATATTTTTCCTGCCTACAAAGGGGGCTTAACAATAAATATTTACGCTTTTTGGTTCTTTTGGGCAACCTCATACCCGAGCTTCCATACCAAAAGAATCCTCCATACTGCCCTCTCCAACTGTTCTTCTGCTTTTAAGAAAGCTTCCTCTAAAGTCGTAATCCCTTCAGAAACGCTGAAACAACAAGTAACCCCCAGTTCTGCTAAAAAATCCGGAGGCCCCTCCACCGATCCCGAGATTGCAAGTACTGGCACCTTATAGTTCTTCGCTAAGGCGGCAACTCCGACTGGTACCTTACCATATGCCGTCTGAAAGTCTGTCCTTCCCTCGCCCGTGAGCACTAAATCTGCTTGCCTAATTTTCTCATCTGCCTTGGCCACCTCTAAGACAATCTGTGACCCTGGTCGTAATTTCGCTCCCAGAAATCCAACCACCCCAGCACCAAGTCCTCCTGCTGCGCCCCCACCGGCTAATTCCAGAAGGTTCATCCCCACCACTTTGCTCAAGCGCTGCCCAAAGTTTTGCAATGCAGCATCCAAAACTTTTACATCTTCAGGCTGAGCGCCCTTTTGCGGACCATAAACTGCACTCGCGCCCTCTGGACCACACAACGGATTTTGAACATCACAGGCCACCTCAATCTTTACCTGAGATAGACGGGGATTTATGCCAGACATATCTAGGCTAACAAGCTTGGCAAGGGCAGCCCCTCCTTGAGGTAACTCTTGTCCTTGAGCATCCAAAAGTTTAACCCCCAACGCGGTTGCCACCCCGGCACCACCATCGTTCGTAGCACTTCCGCCGATACCGAGAAGAATTTTAGTGACTCCACGCTCCAACGCGTCCCGTATCAGTAGGCCGGTTCCGTAGGTTGAGGTCACGAGAGGATTACGTTCATCATCGCGCAAAAGAGGAAGCCCTGAAGCTGCTGCCATTTCAATAATGGCTGTCGCTCCACAGTCGATAAGACCATAAGACGTTTCAATCGGTCGTCCCAGCGGATCTGTCACCTTGACTTTGACCTTGACCCCATCCGCTGCGCTAAGGATCGCCTCGACCGTACCTTCCCCACCGTCTGCCATAGGGATCATATCAATCACACTTTCTGGGTAAACTCGCTGGACCCCCCTACTCATTGCAGCCGCCACGTCATTGGCATTTAAACAACCCTTGAAAGAGTCTGGGGCTATAACAATTCGCATACTTACTTATCACTCCTTAGATTGAGCACGTTGCCCTATATACCTTCCAGCTTTAAGAAAAACGAAGAGGCTGACATAATCTATTACAATCATGATTAAGCTTTCAATAGGAATTTCTAGCAAACTAGCAATTACATAAGATAATAGGTTAAATATCAAAGCCGCAAGGTATGCGGAACGCCAATTTTCATATTGGCGGCAATAACCTACTAGAAAACCCAGTGGATAAAAAAGAGCAAAATTGATGCCCAATTGATTGAGTATACCACCCGAAACGAAAAACTCGCCCCAAAAAATATAGAGCAAGCTTAAAATAAGTACGTAGCGCCAAAAAACAAGGTTCATGCGTCCCTCCTCATACTTAAATAGACTCTCGGCATTCGCCGAGGCGGTTGGGCCAAGGGGTTCCTTGAACCAACCTTATAGCATTCCTCCTACTTTAGTGGGAGGAATTTTGCTTTTTCATACAGTCGAACTGGAAATTCACTAGTAATAAAAATTTTCTTAATCTGCCATAAAACGGCCAGAATTACTTGACTTTCCCAAAACGCCCCCATAATCGCGTGACGAGGGGTTTTATCCCTTTGATTACAAAATATGGGGTGATCTGTTTGAAGCCAATACTTGTTTCTCATAAAACATATCAGGATTCCGTTCTCCTTCGTCTCCGCCAACATTATTCCGGCGGGGTCTTTGTCATCGTTAATGATGACTGGCATTTGGTCGTGAAGCTCTGGATGACTGATTTGTCTTACATCACGACTCTGCTTCAGGATGGCTATGATCTCAAAGGTCCGCAGCCTCGTGATCCGGCTTCTATGCTCCGTTCATATCTTCTCTTTCTCATGACGAAGCCGGAAATTGGCGTTACAGAATGGATTA
>LADV01000121.1 GCA_000961805.1 Peptococcaceae bacterium BRH_c23
ATCTGCGGTCCATTCGGCAAATTTAATTTCCGCCACCAGTTCAGGTTCAAGCCAGGTGATCTTTTCCTTCGACCTGGGCTTGGGCGCGAGTTGGAAAGGGGGCTCCCTTCTCTGTAGGCCCGCAAATTTTCCCTCCAGCTCTTTCATATCGGCTTCCCTCAGGCCGGTGCCGGCACGTCCGGCATAAACTAATTCCCCGCCTGCATAGACGCCCAGAAGCAGGGAACTTACCCCGCTGGTTTTTCTATCGGAAAGCGTATATCCACCGATGACAAATTCCTGCCTTTGATCGCATTTAAGTTTGATCCAGTCGCCGTTTCTAGCGCCGCTGTAGACGGAATCGGCTTTTTTGCCGACGATCCCTTCCATGCCTGCCTCACAGGCCGCGCGGAAACTTTCCTTGCCGTTTCCTCTCACATGCCGGCTATAGTGGAGGTTTTGGGGGGCACCCTTCAGCAAAGCTTCAAGGGTTTCCTTCCTGTCAATCAGGCGGTGTCCCCGAAGGTCCGCTCCATCCAGCGCCAGGAGATCAAAGACGATATAGGTCAGGTTTTTGGCCTGGGGATTTTTCAGATAGTTCTGCAGTGCCTGAAAATCCGTCTTGCCCGCTGGGTCTGTGATGGCCATTTCGCCGTCCAGGATCATCGCCCTACCAACCGCCCATTCAACGAGGGAAGAGGCGACATCCAGGAACCGTTCCGTATAATCATTGCCGTTCCTGGTGATAAGCCGGACGCTGCTGCCTTCAATATAGGCCAGTATCCTGTAACCGTCGTATTTCAACTCATAAAGCCAATCCTCACCCTTAGGAGGCGTATGGACTAATTGGGCCAGCTGCACGCCGATACTGCTGAAGGGGTTGCTCGTGATCTTTTCGTCTTCCCCTTCTTCAATTTCCATCATGGTGCGTCCGGTTCTGATACTGGTGGTAAATTCAGAAATCCAGTCGGCAGTTTTGACATACTCATCTTTTTCTTTAAGTAACAGCCAATTATCCTGCTTCTCGCCAGCTTTCCCTTTCAATCGCACCAGAGCCCACTTTCCCTTAAGTCTTCTTCCGTTCAGAACAAACTTCAGCATACCTGCACGGAGTCCGTCCTCCACATCCCCATAGGGTTCCCAGTACCCTTCATCCCAGAGCATGACCACACCGCCGCCATATTCCCCTTTGGGAATCGTCCCCTCAAAGTTTCTGTATTCCAGAGGATGCTCCTCCACCCGTACGGCGAGCCTCTTGTCCCGTGTATCATAGGAAGGACCCTTGGGCACTGCCCAGCTCAATAGAGCTCCGTCCCATTCCAGGCGGAAATCGTAGTGATCTCTGCGGGCCAGATGGTGCTGGACGACATACCTCAGACCCTCTTGGGCAACTTCTGTTATCCCTTCCGGTTCCAAGGTTCTGGCAAAATTCCTTTTTTGGTTGTACTCGTTGAGTTTTGCAGTCATAAAATTACTCCGGTTCCTTCTCATATATCATTGTGAAAACACCTTCGCAGCTATTGTTTCCAATTGAATTGTAAGTATCCGGTCGTTTCGTATACGTTCCTGTCAATCAGATACCCTCGCAAGACGCAGTTACGCAAAACGCCGGTTGCCCATTGACGTGTTAAAATATCACTTTTTCTCTCAAAGAAAATCATACCGGTATTAGCTTACAGAGCATCGCAAGCATTACGCACAAATATAACGGCGGGGTTGAATTCGAGCATGAGAGGCTTGCCTTTCATGCTTCGGTTATGTTGGGGGTTCGGTAGGCTCAATCCCTACCTCCATTGTATTCATCGTCGCTTCTCTCCCTCTTTGTCCACTTCAAAAGTCTATAAATAAAACGCGGCGGCCGGGACACGGAAAAAGACATCTTCGGGCAGCCAGGCGGATATGGGACGAGACTATCTCAGAACACCCGCGCTTCCGGCTGTCCCCAGTGCGGAGGACAGCTTGTGAAAGAGACTTATATGGGAGGGGCCATCTATTATTGTCCCTCCTGTCAGCCACCGGGGAAAGAGTAAATCACGCAATTTACCAGGAAGTTTAGGTTTCACTAAAATATATTTTTTTCTTTTCTTAATACCCGCCGCAATCCAGTTGGGAGCATAAGCGGAAGTACAGCCTTTCGACACTTTCAAATCCCGGTACACCCCTAAAGTTTCACCAAGAGTGATACACCGCTCTGTAAATTGCGGATAGCGTATCCCTATTGCACACAAAGCGTGGTTCATCGCCCATTGTTTCCCTGGGGTCGCAGTTTGCAATTCAGCTTCAATTCTTGTAAGAAGCTCTTCCAACGCAGCATTCGTTAATTTACCATCGGATACTTTATGAACAATTAGGTTCCAGCCTGCTCGTCCTAAGTTATCCTTATTCGAAGCCGACCATTCTTCCGCAAGAATATCTGCATCCTTGTGATTGCAGACAACTTCACCGACAAACTTATCAATCATATCAGAATAGGTTAATTGAGAAACCATACTCCGTGCTTCATCTAACGTCAGCTTCTTGGCATCAAACAACATACAGGCCAGCCATTGGGCGTCCGTGTTTCCACTCTGCCAAAGCTCTAATGCCAACTCATGATTTGTCCCTAATTGCTTTGCCAGTTTCCGCAGTTCCCCCAGTAAAACACCGTAAGTATTTTCGCCTGCGCCATTCTTAATATACATCTGTTTTCGTTTTTCGTTACCTAAATCGCCAAGTTTGGCGAGTATCTCGTTTTTTGTCATTTTTATCACACTCCTGAAGTTTACCTTTCACAGTATCACCATAAAATATCCCTAGTGTTTTCACCTTGAAATTTTAATATATTGGTATCTTACTGCATAAAACAAAAGAAGCCAATTGTAATAACCTAACATTAATACTTTTAAATTGATATGTAATTTATGCTTCAATCCCTCTTTACGCACGTATTAATACGTGTTATGATGTATTCAGAAAGAGGGGATAACATGAAAACCGGCGAGCTACTTAAACTGCTAAGCCAAAACAAAATAGCCTTAAAACGCCGGGGAAAGAGACATGACATATACTACAGTCCAATTACCGGGAAGTCCTTCCCAGTACCGAGACACAAAACGGAATTAGCAGATGGAACACTAGACAGTATACTCAAGGATGCGGGGTTGAAATAAACCCCACGTCCCAATTAATAGATATAAATGAAATATAAAAAATGAAAAGGGAGAGAACCTCAATGACTAGCTATTTATACCCAGCGATATTCACTATTGAATCCAATGGATCTTATTTTGTAAAATTTCCGGACATTGAAGGTTGCTATACTCAAGGTGATAATTTATATGATGCTTATGAAATGGCTAAAGATGTATTATGCTTACGTCTTTATGATCTGGAAGAATCTAAGGAAATTATCCCACCACCCTCTTCACCTGATGTAATTAAAACTGAGCATGGCTCATTTGTGACTTTAATTAGTGCTGATACCCTTGAATATCGAAAATTCAACGATAACAAAGCTATCAAAAAAACCCTTACTATCCCGCAATGGCTTAACATCATGGCGGAACGCGAAGGTTTAAACTTCTCTCAAGTTCTTCAAAGTGCCCTAAAGGATCAACTTGGCATTCATAACAATTAAATAATCAAAATATAATAATTACAAAAAAAGCAGCCTTAACCAGCTGCTTTTTATAGTCGTACGCCTTTATTACTCCTCATCATCCGATCAAGCGCATTGAGCTTATCTGTCTCCTCATACTTAATTTTTTGAAGAGGAGGATCTACTTATAATAAACTTGAAAGTGAGGATTATGATGGAGTCTAGAGAGGGTGTCAATAAAATGTCATTAGCAATACCTAAGTTCAATATTCGAGATACAAAGAAGCACTATTCTGAACTTAACCATATCGCTCTAAAAGGAATCGAAGTAATAACATTCAATGCAAATAATGAGAACGAAATGGTATCACATATTAAAACTTCTTATCTCGATAAGCTTTTGTCCCATTTAATTTTCAAACCAGAAAAAGAGTTTGATAAAGAAATTGGAATTCATACTGTTTCTCTTCCGGAAATTGACCTTTATGGTGAAGGTCCTACGTTAGAAGCTGCTATCAATAATCTGCTTGATAGCGTTCTAGAATTTCTTAGTATTTATGTTGAGAAACTAGATATGTTTTCAAAAGTTGAGTCTGACCAAAAACAACTATATTTGCTTAAACTTCTAAGATGTCATGGAGATAGGGATTTAATACAGAAAGAGTTAGGTTTGTAAAAATGCCTATACGATTCTGTCAGGGAGATATACGCAAACTTCTTTCACATTTCAATATGAAACCAGAAAAGGGCTCAACTATATATTTGGGAATAGGCAGAGACGGTATTTGGCGCACTTGTAAGTTTGACTACCACAAAGATAAAGATCCTGTAGCCACAGGTACTGCTAAAATAATAGCTACTTCCTTAAAATTCAATACTGTATTAGAGATGAAGGAATAAGTATCTCATGCAAGGTCCATATCTTTCCTGGAAATATAACCCATATTTTGGGCTGAACCGGCAGTGCAAAGAAAAAGCGGACGCCGTCTTGCGTATTTTCCACACCATAAGCCGCATGATGAAGTTCCAGTATTTCTTTAGATATGGGCATAGTCACAATTTTTTTCACTAAAGATAATAAGTCCTTGTATTTTCTTCCTAAGCGATTTCTTCTCCAACCTGAATATCTGCTATGGAAAGTGTTGCGTTAGTCTTTTTAGCTTCTGTTGACCTTAGACTCGCAATATTTATCAGTTGCTCCATTGTGTGCCATGGATCATCAGCACGTTCTTCATGCCGCCGTCCCCCAATTACTCCTGCAGAAATACTTATCTCTATTCCGCAAGTAAAGCTGTGCCGACCTATAATATCCGCCAAATGGTAAGCTAAAGCTGCACCTGTGTCCAAGTGTGCTGGTAATAAAACAGCAAATTCATCTCCTCCAAAACGGCACAAAAAGGCCTCCGAAGGAGCATTTTCTCTTAACAGTTTGCTCACTTCGATTAGAATATTGTCCCCTACTGTATGACCGAAAGTTTTATCGATTAAACCGAAATTGTTTATGTCAAAAAAAAGAATACTGATTTCTTGCTTATTTTCAAGTAGTCGAACACCATGATAATATATGTAATCACTCTTATA
>LADV01000200.1 GCA_000961805.1 Peptococcaceae bacterium BRH_c23
ACATTTTATTGTTTTCCCCAGTGAACGACTTGCCGTAAAGCAGAAGCGGGTCTTCTGCAACAGAATGTGGAGTTTGAATATCGGAACATTGTGAAAAGCCCTCTCTCGGTTGAAGAACTTACTGACTTAGCTAATCTTGGGGGGATTCCCGTTCAGAGTCTGCTCAACAAAAAGAGCAAAACATATAAGGAACTTGGAAAAGAACTTGAGGAGTATAACGAATCGGCTGTAGCAAGTTTTCTCTCGTCAAATCCAAAAGCAATTATCCGTCCCCTAGTTGTAAGGAACAGCGAGCTAATTATCGGTTTCAAAGCAGAAGTAAAGTAATACTATAGTTTCTCGTATCCGCCCTTTAAATTTCGCGATCTAGAATAACTTGTAGCAGGCTACAAGAATTAAGATGAATTAATAACGATATAATTACCCAAGAGCCCTGAAGGGCTCTATTGTTGTTTTCTATATGAATTTAGTGGTTCTCTAGACAAGAAGATAAGATAAATTAAACACAAAAGCAGGTTAATCTGGAAAAGTGTAGAAATACCGAAAGGGATAGAACTTGACCATAAAACGAAAGGAATGGCGTTAATCCATGCATCAAGGACACAGAAACAGATTGAAAAATAGATTTCTTGAAGAAGGATTAGATGGTTTCGAAGATCATCAAATTTTAGAACTTCTGTTGTTTTATGCCATACCAAGAAAGGATACTAACGAACTCGCTCATTCTTTGATTAATAAATATGGTTCTTTGTCTGGAGTTTTGGAAGCTGACCCTAAGGATCTGGCTAAGACTCCGGGTTTGGGAGAAAACTCTGCTATTTTGTTAGCTTTTATGCCTTCTTTGGCTCGAATTTATCTGAAAGATCGTTGGGGAACAAGACCTACCCTCAATAGCACCGCCAAAGCAGGGGAGTATGTCTTAACACTCTGTGCGGGAAGAACCTATGAAGTTTTTTATGTGATCTGTCTGGATGCCCGACATAACGTGATATATCCGGCGCTTGTCCATGAGGGGACAATTGACCAAGCATCAGTTTACCCAAGGGTCATTGTGGAAACGGCCTTGCGACATAAAGCTCACAGTGTCATTCTTGCACATAACCATCCTGGAGGGAATCCAACTCCTTCGCCGCAAGATATTGAAGTGACGAAAAGAATTCAAGTTGCTTTAGAACAAATTTCTATATCCGTGCTGGACCACATTATTGCTGCAGGAGAAGCCTATGTTAGTTGTGCGGAAAAGGGATTACTATAGTGGAGCATTGCCGTCTTGCCCATAAACTAGAGCGATATTCGTGCTAAGCGAAGTTTTAGGCTTGTTATAGTAGGAGGCGCACTTTTGGATAAATTAGCCCTAAAAAATTATGCCGTCAATGCGCAAAAGAAGCTGACCGAGCAAGTCAGGCAAAAGGCATTTCAAATAGGCATTACAGCACAGAGTTTTACAGAATTCAAGCAAGAAATGAGTCATATCATCCTTAGCGATATTCCTCAAGAAAAAGCCCTTAAGCTACAACGGGATAAGCTGATCAAGGAAATTGAGCAAAAAGGCTATGACCAGGTCATCGCTGAGATTGCCTACACATGGTTTAACCGTTTTATTGCCTTGCGTTTCATGGAGGTCAACGACTACCTGCCCAAAGGAGGGCGGGTCTTGCCCTCTATCGATCCAAATAGTGTGGAACCGGATGTTATTATTCACCAATGCAATGAGTTAAATGAGTTTTTGCCCTTTATGTTTGAGACGATATCAGATTATACCGAACTGATCTTTCCCAACAATCTATTAAAGGATGGGTCTGTCATCCGAGAGTTAGTGACTGCCATCCCTGAGGAAGATTGGAAAGAAGTCGAGGTAATCAGTTGGCTACATCAGTATTACATTTCTGAGAAGAAGGATAAAGTCTTTGCCGATCTGAAGAATAATAAGAAAATTACCAAGGAAAATATCCCGGCAGCTACTCAACTGTTTACGCCGAAATGGATTGTCCAATACATGGTGGAGAACTCCTTGGGCAGACTGTGGCTGGAATCCCACCCCAATCAGGATCTGAAAGGTCAGTGGAAGTATTACATTGAGGAAGCTGCCCAAGAACCCGAGGTGCAACGAGAACTCGAAACACTAATAAATCCTGACCTTAATCCATTAGATATTAAAGTCTTAGACCCTTGCTGTGGATCAGGGCATATTCTTGTCTATGCCTTTGAGTTACTGTATGAAATCTATACGAGTTACGGATATATGGAAGCGGATGTTCCCAAGTTGATTCTGGAAAATAACCTTTATGGTTTAGATATCGATGACCGTGCCGCTCAATTGGCATCCTTTGCCGTCATGATGAAGGCAAGGAGTAAGAACCGAGGGATATTTAAAGAAAATATTAAGCTGAATATCTGTGCCATTCAAGAGAGTAACTGGATGGGAGATGAGGTAAGAAAGATTCTGGTAGATAGGGAGGCAATGAAACTTGAGCAGAATCGTCAGCAAGATCTTATTTCCTATTTAGTTAATACTTTTAGGGATGCTAAGGAATTTGGCTCAATTTTAGATGTACGGGAACTAGAGTTGGAGTTTCTGGATCAAAGATTGGATAAAATAAAAAACAGTGTGGCAAGGGATTCATTGGAGGTAGCCTATCGGGACATTATCCTGGAAAAGCTGCCTGGGATTCTGCTCCAGGTGAAGATCATGGGTTCTAAGTATCACGTGGTATGTACTAATCCGCCTTATATGGGAAGAAAGGGAATGAACCCCAGGCTGTCGGATTATATAGATAAGAACTTTGCTAATAGTAAAAGCGATTTGTTCGCGGTATTTATTGAAAAGTGTCTTGAGGATTGCATGAAAAATGGCTATATCTCAATGGTTACTCAACATTCTTGGATGTTTCTATCCAGTATGGAGAAGTTGCGAGAAAAAATTTTTTCTAATCTTTTAATAAGTTCAATGAATCATCTTGGTCCCAGAGCGTTTGAAGAGATTGGTGGACAAGTAGTTCAAGCTACGGCCTTTGTGTTAAGAAATTGCTTAGTCCAAAATGCGATAGGGACCTATGTGCGCCTTGTTGACTACAATTCAGCAGAAGCCAAGGAAAATAAGTTTCATGATCGTGCAAATTGGTTTAGGGCAGATAAGAGGGTCTTTAAAAAAATACCTGGTTCTCCAATTGCTTATTGGGCAAGCCCTAGAATCCTAGCAATATTTGAGCACGGAATACCACTTGACCATTTTGCTGAAGTGAAAAGAGGTATGACAACATCTGATAATAATCGGTTTCTCAGATATTGGCATGAAGTAGCGATTACCACAATATTTAAACAGGCTCATAATGAATTAGAAGCTTTAGAATCTAGAGCTAAGTGGTTTCCATATAGCAAAGGTGGTGGTTACAGAAAATGGTATGGATATCTTGACCATGTAATAAACTGGGAGGATTCTGGTAAGGAAGTTATTGCGTATGCCAAAACAATCAATAAATCATATACGAGAACTATAGTAAATATGAGTTACTATTATCTGCCGTCTGTAGGTTTTTCATATATTACGAGCGGACCATTTAGCATGAGATGGATTCCAGAAGGTTGTTTGTACGACTCAGGTGGTCCAGGGGTTTTCGCAGATGAAGATAAACGATTATTTATCTTAGGATGTCTGAATTCAAAACCTGCCAGAACTATCTTTAAGTTATTAAACCCAACAATCAACCTTCAGATAGCAGATGTTGTTCGTCTTCCACTTCCGAACTCCATAGAAAATATTTATAAGGACCCTAACTATAATAGAAGTGTGAGAGAATTGATTCGGCTTGCAAAGAATGACTGGGATTCTTTCGAAACTTCTTGGGACTTTATTAGTCATCCCTTTGTAAGGCACAAATTTAACACTCTTGAAGAAAGTTATAATCAATGGTCAGCATTCTCGGAAGAAAATTTCAATTCATTAAAAACCAAAGAAGAAGAGATCAACAATATATTCATTCAGGCATATGGCTTACAAGACGAACTTACTCCTGAAATTGAAGAAACTGAGGTAACCATTAACAAAGCCGACCAAGAGCGGGACATTAAATCCTATATCTCCTATGCCGTAGGTTGTATACTGGGCAGATATTCTCTCGATGAGGAAGGGTTAGTCTTCGCCGGTGGAAAGTTCGATCCACAAAGATACAAAGTCTTTAAGGCAGAAGACGATGGTATTCTTCCTGTCTTAGGTGATCCCTATTTTGAGGATGATATTGTGACTCGATTTGTGAAGTTCGTAGAAGTCACCTTTGGCAGGAATACCATGGCTGCAAATCTCGACTACATTGCCGAATCTATAGGCAGAAAGGTCAATGAGACTAGCAAAGATTGTATACGCCGCTATTTTCTCAAGGAATTCTACAAGAATCATGTTCAAATCTATAAGAAAAGGCCGATTTACTGGTTATTCACATCTGGCAAGGAACAAGGCTTTAACGCCCTAGTTTATATGCACCGCTATGACAGAAATACGGTATCTCGGGTACGTACGGATTATCTACACCCCCTGCAAAATAAACTTGAAGCAGAGTGTCTGCGCTTAAAACAAGTGCTGGTGTCTGAAGACTCTCCACCTGAAAAGGCCAAAACGACAAAACGCTTGAAAGCCCTAACCAAACAGATGGATGAGCTAAAGAAATATGATGAAGTGATTCATAATCTCGCCGACCAGCAGATTGAAATTGATCTGGATGATGGAGTTGTCGTCAATTACGCCAAGTTGGCAAAAGTGCTCACGAAGATCTAATCTCAATAAATAAGTATGGAAACAGTAAGTGTTATAATGAATCTAGATCATATAACTGCTCGTATAGAAAAATTTCAAGCGCAATGCCCAGAATGGGGCCAAAACTAAACTAAGGAGATAAGTTGAATGAACGATAAAACACTCAAATTTGAAAATCACATAAGGATAGTAGAGCTTAATCCGAAGAATTCATTAATCAAAGCAGGATTTAAAGAAAACATGATACTGTGTGACATTGGAGCTGGGACGGGGGTATTTACTTTTCCAGCTACAGAAATAAGCAAGAATGATATCTATGCACTTGAAATATCTGATAGTATGATAGAATTACTTAAGAGTAGAATGGCTGAGCGCAATATTAAAAACCTGAAAATCAAGAAGGTCGAGTCTACTATACTATACTTCCCTTAGATGATCATAGCTGTGATATGGCGATCATGATAACCGTACTTCATGAAATCGAAAATAAAGAATTAATGCTTGATGAGATAAAACGAATTCTAAAACCAAAGGGTAAGCTTATGATAATTGAGTTTCATAAGAGAAAAACACCCATGGGGCCACCCGTTGACCATAGGATTTCTGAAGAGTATGTAGAAGAAATAGGAAATAGCAAAGGATTAATAACCTTCGATAAATTTTCGTTAGGGGAGAATTACTATAGCGTAGTTTTTGAGCTTGCCCCGAATTAAACCACGCTTAGGCTTGATCAAGGATACTATCTTTTGCTTAGATCCTGAGCTTTGACCTCGCAAAAGGTTATAAAACTAAAATCATAAGGATGAGTGATGTATGAGCCAGACCATTAAGGTTCCGACTACTCATGACCTATTGAGCGGGCGAACTCTAAAAATCCTCATCCCCATCTTGTTTGCAGTCCTCTTCTTTATTATTCCAGTTCCAAATGGCTTAGAGGTGCAGGCTTGGAAGTTATTCGGGATCTTTGCAGGGACAATTCTCATGCTGATGTTGCAAGGACTTCCGGAGGCAAGTGCTATTTTTGTCGGAGTAACGGCTGCAGGTCTTTTCGTCGTTCCAATAAAAGATGTTTTAGTGGGCTATACAGATACTACTGTATGGCTGATTGTGGTGGCTATTATGATGAGTCTGGGGTTTAAAAAAAGTGGCTTGGCAAAACGCGTTGGACTCATTCTTATCAAAGCATTTGGTAAAAGCAGTCTCGGACTAGGGTATGTTCTTGGGGTCACCGATCTCATGCTGGCAACGACGATTCCGGGAGCCCCGGCTCGTGTGGGAGGCTTGGTTTATCCCTTGGCCCAAGGAGTATTTGAGGTCGTCGGTTCCAAACCTTACGAGAATCCCCGTCGGCTAGGCGCTTATCTTACGGTCTTGCTCTATATGATGGATATGGTTGCAGGAAGTTTGTTTCTGACGGGAATGGGTCCGAATCTCCTTTCAATGAAACTCGCTGCGCAGATTTTAGGAGTTAATGTGAGCTGGAGCTTGTGGACACTGGCAGCAGTTCCTGGGTTCCTCGTCTTTGTCCTCATTCCAATTATTGTCTATATTATGTATCCCCCTGAATTAACTTCTGTTGAAGAGGTTCGGGGAATGGCCCGTGAACAACTTAAAGCCTTGGGTTCAGTCACAAAAAGGGAAATAATCGTTGGAGTGACTTTTATGCTATGTTTGGTTTTATGGGCCACTAGTAGCATGACACAAATTGATACGACGCTTGTGGCATTCCTCGGGGTCACGATCATGATTCTAACCGATGTGATCCAATGGCAGGATATAGCTGACTCGAAGGAGACCTGGGGAATTCTGATCTGGTTCGGAGGAATTATTGGTTTATCGTCAGCACTTGGTAATCTTGGTTTTTTTAAGTGGTTGACCAGTGTGATGGAAGGTACCCTACCCCAGGGAATAGGAACGTTTAGCACGTTTGTGATTATCGCGCTGTTAGCGATCATTCCTCACTATTTTTTCCCGTCACTCGTCGGTTATGTCGCCACCTTTGCACCGGTTATCTTCAGCTTTGTAGCAGTCACTGGGGCTCCAAAGTATCCAGCTGTGTTCCTAGTTGCTTTTCTCATGGTGATTTCTTCGACTTTAACACATTATGGGAATGGATTAGGCCCTTTACTGATGGGTACAGGTTATGTGGAAAAAACAACTTGGTGGAAGATCGGTTTTGTAGTGACCTTATTAGCAACTGTGGTCTATCTTACGATTGGTTTAGCGTATTGGAAAGTTATTGGCTTGTGGTAACGTAGTATATACTTATCTTTACCAAGGGAAACAGAGGGACAGGTTGCTTGTTTCAACCGAAACAAGCAACCTGTCCTCTGTTTTCCTCTAACTGCCAACGTGGCAACGTATAGGCTAAGTTACATTTTCTCCAACCAGGAACATCATAATCTCCCAGCCGTATTTTTTAAATGAATTGGGTAGCTTAGTTCAGTGTAGCTGCACTGCCCATTCCACCGCCGAAGCCGCCTCCGTTACGTTGGCCATAGCCATTGCCCATCCCTTGCCCTCGTTTTTGACCTTGCCCCAGACCCATTCCTTGCCCTTGACCAAATCCAGCTCCCATGCTTCTTCCTAATCTGGCAGTACTGGTTCCGTCGCAGGTGGCTTGATTCGTCGCTATGGAGTTGAGCATAGCATCTGCTTGTGCCTGAGTGAGGTTGCCATCTTTGACTCTTTGGTCAAGGATGGCTTTCTTTTGTTCAAGAGTCTGAGCTTTGAACTCGTCTAACTTTCCGGCTTCGCTAGCGATGGTACCATAGGTTTTTCCTGTAGCTCTTTCCGAGGTAACTTGATCTACGGTTTTTCCAGTCAAGCCAGCTGTGATTTCTGCTGGAGTCTGACCAGTTATGGCAGCGAAGGCTGTTCCGGTTACCCCTAAGAGTCCCACGATCGTGGCTGCAGCAATGTAAGATTTGAACTTTTTCATGGTTTATGCACTCCTTTTGTTATTTGATTTAACTTATGATTGAATTATAGTAAGAATATTTGTCAAAAGTATGTCAAAAGATTGAAACAACTATGTCATTAGGTTCTAATTCAAATTAGTTAAAGGCTACCACATATGAAGTGGTAGCCCTCTTAGATTATATCAGAATCATTAGTATCTCCATTTATTAGATATCTCAGACGTCATTTTAGAAAATGACGCCTAATGCGATAAGAATCAAAATAGCGATTGCGATAATGCCTACTCCTACACCTGCGCCTACGCCAACACCATAGCCGCCACAAGCTGCAGCAACTGGTGCAACAGGTTGAGGACAACATGCTCCGGTCATTCCACCATAACCCATTCCGTACATAAGAAGTTCCACCTTTCTAAATTAAAATACAATTCCCATTGCGATTAGAAGAAGAATTATGACTACAACTGCGGCGATCCCTGCGCCTAAGCCTTTTCCGCCACCATAAGCTGCTCCACCAACGTTATCAAATGCCATTTGAATTTCCTCCCTTCCAGTGATACCACATAATATGCACTACTTTAAAAATGTGGAACAAAATGGTAAAATAGTACAGGTCTTTTCGATCATATAGAGAGGTGCTCAGACCAAATTGTGGCCTTCTTATCCTACTTACTGAGTACAGTTTGTTGCTTGATTATAGGATTTGTGTAAGGACGAGTAATCATTGTTCAACTAGGGGCTAATGCCAAGCTAATACAGAAATACAAGTAGTGGAGGAATGCGTAAGATGCTTAATTTTGATACGCTTTATAATCCTTATGCCTCACGTCGAATGACCGCCTACGCCAAAAATGGTATGGTTGCCACTTCTCAGCCCCTTGCGGCCGAAGCAGGGTTATCGGTCTTAAGAAAGGGTGGAAATGCCATTGACGCGGCGATTGCCACAGCGGCCTGTCTTACGGTTGTTGAGCCGACCTCAAATGGAATAGGAGGGGATGCATTTGCTTTGGTCTGGACTAAGGGGCAACTTTTTGGACTTAACGCCAGCGGCCCTGCCCCCCAACTGCTCACGTTGCAAGCCTTGAAAAAAGCTGGACACCAAGAAATGCCTACCTATGGATGGTATCCCGTTACCGTTCCGGGAGCGCCCGCTGCCTGGGCTGAGTTATCTACCCGTTTCGGTAAGCTTCCTCTGACCAAAGCGATGCAACCTGCGATTTCGTATGCCGAACAAGGTTATCCCGTATCCCCAACTGTGGGGAAGAATTGGGAGATCGCTTTCGACCGATATGCGGTGAATCTTAAAGACGAGCAATTCAAAAACTGGTTTAAGACATTCTCTCCTCAAGGGCGTGCTCCAAAAATTGGTGAGCTTTGGAGTTCTCAAGATCACGCCCGCACCTTGCAATCGATTGCCGAAACAAACGCCCGATCGTTTTATAGTGGAGAAATCGCGGAGAAAATCGATCAATTCTCTAAGCTGCACGGTGGTTTTCTGAGAGCAGATGACTTGGCGGCTTACACTCCGGAATGGGTAACCCCGATCTCCATCAATTATCGTGGGTATAAGGTCTGGGAAATTCCGCCCAATGGACATGGACTTGTGGCTTTAATGGCCTTAAATTCTTTAAAAGGGTTTGAATTCGAATTCAAAGAGAGCACCGACTCTTATCATCGGCAAATCGAAGCACTTAAGCTGGCGTTTGCCGACGGGAAGAAGTACATTGCCGATCCCTCTCAAATGAAGGTAAGTATTGAGGAACTGTTATCAGATGAGTATGCTGAGGAACGCCGGAAACAAATTGGAGATAGAGCGATTCAACCTGAACCTGGAAACCCATCCAAAGGCGGGACGGTCTATTTAGCAACCGCAGATGACGAAGGGAACATGGTTTCGTATATTCAGAGTAATTATAAGGGCTTTGGTTCTGGCTTGGTTGTACCAAAAACAGGGATTAGTCTACATAATCGCGGAAACAACTTTTCTTTGGATCCGAACCATGACAATTGTCTTCAACCAGGTAAAAGGCCTTACCATACTATCATTCCAGGCTTCTTAACAAAAGATAGCCTTCCTGTGGGCCCCTTTGGAGTGATGGGAGGCTTCATGCAACCTCAAGGGCATGTCCAAGTGATTATGAATACTGTCGATTATCATTTGAATCCTCAAGCTACTCTTGATGCGCCACGTTGGCAATGGATTAATGGAAAAACCATTGAGATTGAACACTCCTTTCCTGAGTCGATTGCTCAAGAATTAGCGCGTAGAGGACATAACATTCGATGGTCGATGGATACATCTAGTTTTGGACGTGGTCAAATCATCTGGAGAAGTAAGGACGGGATTCTGGCTGGTGGCACCGAGTCAAGAGCGGATGGACATATGGCCATGTGGTAAGCATTGGGGTTTTTCTTCAGAGTGTGTTTATAATAGTATGAACCTGTAAATTATTGAAGTTTACGAGCCTTCACCATGAACGAGTGTGAGGCTCTTTTTTTGTCTGCAAAAGTATGTATCAGCAAAAATAATAACGCATTGTATCAAGTACTATATACAAAGTGTATAAAATATTTGACATTAAGCTTGATTAATGTTACTATTTTACTAGAGGTGTTATGATGAGTAAGAACTTGAAATTGAAATCATCGAGAGCAGCTAAAGACATGTCACAAAAGGATTTGGCGGATGCCACTGGAGTTACTCGACAGACCATTAATGCGATTGAAAAAGGTGATTACAATCCATCCATTAAGTTATGTATTTCTATATGTAAAGTCCTAGGGAAAACTCTCGATCAATTATTTTGGGAAGGTGATGAAGATGCGTAGTAATGAATTAGATGAAATGCAAATTCAAAAACGAAACATGATTGGAAATCAGGCCTATATGTTGCTCTTTTATCTGCTCTTGATTGATATAGGGCTCTATGGGTTTGGGTTCCGATGGTTAAAATATCCCATGAATGTTTATGTAATTATGATGGGGTGCATGACCTATTATTTGCTTCGAATAATATGGAACAATTCTTACGTCGGACCGAGAAAAGATACTAAGACGATAGGTAGAAAAATTGGATTTGTCCTTGGGTTATCAGGTTTAGTGGCTGGAATTACAATATACTTGCTCGGGGAAAATTCTTTAATAAGTCCGATATCCAACGACGATAATGGTGCAATGTTCTTATTTATTTTTTCAATAGTGTCATTAATTGTGTTAGTGGTGGTTGGCCTGATCTCTAAGTGGCAAACTAAAGGGGATGAATAATTCATAAATCACAAATACACTCACGCAGTCAATTGGGATGTGGTTTGAAAGAATCACTCGATCCCGTAAAATAGCGCCTATTTGCTTATGATTTTAAAATGCAAGAAAGTAACAGTATATCGAGATAAGGTCATTCGAAACGGTGGGTAGGGTGATGGCTAAACTATGTATGGAAAAATGTTTTACCTGTAATACTAGGGTAAATGGGTGATGGGAGGTATTTTATTTGGGAGACAAGAGTCCTAAAAATAAGGAAAAAATGAAGAAGAAATCTGAGAAGAAAATTATTGCCCCATTATCTTAGCTAGTCCAAACTAAATGTTAATAAATCTCTATCTAGAGACTTCGGTATAGATCCGGGGTCTGTTTTTTTAGGCCTCGATAGTTGAGGGAATATTTGTCATGAATCAAACAGTTGCGGTTGAAAGAAGACTAAACAATAGTTATTAAACAATTTCATTAATCTCCATAATTTGCTATAATTGACGAGAGGGGTTAAGTGTAAATCCCAATCCTTGATGTGGAGGTTTCTATGAGGGGTGAACTATTCGAATTGACGATTACAGAAATAATTAAAAAGAGACTATCTGTCCGAACTTATTTAGAGCAACCTCTGACACCAGAGATAAAAGAAAAATTGCAAGGATTCTTTTCGATGCCGAGGGGTCCGTTTGGTGGGACTTTAAGAATGAACTTGATTGAAAGTGATCTTGCTCGTAAAGAATCGAATGCAAAGCTTGGGACTTATGGCGTGATAAGAGGTGCTTCAACCTATGTCGTTGCTGCTGTCGAAAAGGCGGATAGAGATTTGGAAGACTTTGGTTATTCCCTGGAGAAGGTTATTCTATATGCTACATCTTTGGGGTTAGGTACTTGTTGGCTTGGAGGAACCTTCAAGAAAAGTGAATTTGGTAGGGCAATTGGGCAAAAGGATCATGAAGTATTGCCTTGTATCACACCCATAGGCTATCCCAGTAGTAGAAAGAGTCTGATTGATTCTGCATTGAGATTTACTGCGGGATCAAAAAATCGCAAAGGCTGGGGTGAGCTTTTCTTCAGTCGTGATTTTAGTCATCACTTATCTGAGCTGGAGGCTGGAAAATTCGCAACCCCTCTCGAAATGCTTCGACTGGCACCCTCTGCCTCCAACAAGCAACCGTGGAGGATTGTCAAGGATACTAATAAGATCCATTTCTACCTTCAGCATACTAAGGGTTATGCCAAGGCCTTGGCTTATGATTTACAAAGAGTTGACATGGGGATAGCCATGTGTCATTTCGAACTAACAGCTAGAGAACAAGGTATCGATGGAAAATGGCATGTCAGTGATCCAGGGAGCATAAGTACACCACAAGCCACAGAGTATGTCATAACTTGGGTCGACGGTATTTAATTAATCCATATAAAAGGATGAGGTCTATTGAATATAGGATCATTGATTGCGATTTATTTGCCGTTTTTTATTATATTTTTTGTTGTTTTACCGCAACAACGTACCTTATATAAGGCAATACTTTTAAGAATCAAGAAGAGGAAAGGTGTTGTAAAGATGACCAACGAACTCATTAAACGATATATCGGCAAGCAATGCTTGATATCTACGGGATCTTTTGGCACTAGTGTCAAGGGAATAATCATTGATGTCAATGAAAATTGGCTTGAAATAGAAACTAAAAAAGGCAGCGAACTTATTAATGCGGAATTTATTCAGAGTATAAAAATAACATAAACAGCAAAAACTATATCTAGTACCAAGCACCAAAGCACCATGTACAAACCCCTTAGAAGTTGGTTAATACTCAAGCTTTACAAATCACCCTATTGAGGGCACATAGAAATCTGTGATACTATCTCAATCGTTGCTCCACTGTGTGAAACTTAGGTGAGTGAAACCAAGAGCAGTAGCATAAAAAAACAGTTGACAGCATATGATGAAAATGGTATTATAACCGAGTGCCACAAACGCACATTGATCGAAAGTGCAAGAAGTCACGGCTTCACACTACTTGATCAAAACATACGGAAAATTAGTTGTTGACAACGAGAGTTGAAAATGCTAAGACGTAAATCCGGCCTCAAACGGCTAAGGAAAATTAATGGTCTTTGAAAACTAAACAACAAGGACAGCCAATGAGAGAAACTCGAAGGAGTTTCAAAATAAATCATGAGCGAATCATCTTCTTCAATAGTAGAAGTTTGAATAACTTTTTTTGGAGAGTTTGATCCTGGCTCAGGACGAACGCTGGCGGCGTGCCTAACACATGCAAGTCGAACGGCCTACTCGAGGTTCGATATTCGAGGTTCGAGGTTCGATTTAAGGTAGTTTGTGTGGTGTAAAAGACCATAAAGACTACTTGGGTCGAATATCGAATATCGAATGTCGAACTTCGTGGGCAGTGGCGGACGGGTGAGTAACGCGTGGGTAACCTACCCATAAA
>LADV01000235.1 GCA_000961805.1 Peptococcaceae bacterium BRH_c23
TATTATCCGGCTTGGTATAGTCAACTTTGACAGCTACATTATCTTTAGGCGTCTGATTTTTATAGTTAAAGGAAAATCTATCCAACCCTTTAGAATCTTTCCCAGTCACACTTGCAGCTGGAGTCGTGACAAAATTACTAGCGTTTTTCGGGGCTACAATGTTTAAATCCAAGTTATCTATATCATCTGTCGGAAAAAATATGTAGTTAAACGTCTTGTTTGGAGCAGACGAACCATTATCGTAATAAAATTCTAAATAGGCCGGATACTTCTGGTTAGGAGCGATGTCTTTGGTAATTTTCCAACTGAGCTTCACTTTGTTATCGCCTAGATCCTGAGTGGTATACGGCTGGCAGTCATGACCCCCCTGGGCAGTAATTTCACAGGCCATACCTACTTCCGCTCCCTTAGGGATGATAAAGGAAATAAGGGTGTCTTTCTTAATAGTATCTGTCCCAGGATTAATGAAGTCCCCTTGATAAATTACTAACGTTCTTGGGTCATCATATTCTGGTTTGACATCCACTTGAAAGTTTGTGGCTTTTAGACTGCCACTCTCTGCCCACGCGACATTGGGGCTTAGATAACTTATACTTAAGCTTAGGAGAAGCAAAACTATCGTTATAAGCAACTTTGTATTTCTTTTCACTTTTTAATCTCTCCCTTGTGTTGTGAAGTTGTCTAATCGTTAATGTCCCAGATTATAACCTCGATCCGATAGATGTGGCTTAAACTCAGGGAAAGAGGGATAGGTGGCTACCCTATCCCTAAGTCCAAAAAAGAAATGTTATATAACATAGCATCACGAAAAATGAACTAGCCTATTTACTCTTATGACCACCGCAGCAACCCGCGTCACCTGTACTTTTATTCTGTAGATCTTTCTCAGGACTATCGTGCCGCTGCTCATGTTTCTTCCCACCGCCACAACAACCCGCTCCTGACCGATGCATAAAGAACATTATCGCGATGAACAAGAGAATCCACCAGTTTTGACTAATAAATTGCCACATTTTAATTCCCTCCCAAAATAATTTATTTCCATTAAACCCACTAAAAAGATAAAACGCGTTCACATACCCAGAGGCAAACGAGGCAGGAACTTAGCCAATCGTCTCTCCCCTTTGCAAATAACAAAATTCCTACACCCAAGACATTTCTCCCTAGCAACCTTGTCTGACTATCCCTAATAATACTTACACAATCCGACTAAGCTGTGAATGAGTTGTGAATTTCTTATGAACAAAAAAACTTTTTTTTGTCTAATTTGTTCTAGACAAACAGGGGCCAATGCACATTAATGCCCGTGGATATCTTTCTGTTGCTGTTGCTGAGATGGTGGGATGACGGCTGAGATCGCTTGAGGCAAGGATGTAATAACCAAAATAATCGAGATAATGGAAGATATAAGATACACCCACGCAGCAGGACGGTCATTACTCCACTTACGTTTAGCAACGCGAATAAACCACGCTGAAATGACAAGGGAAACTAGTAAAAAGATAATCTTTGTTGACGGAGACAGCGATAATAGACCTGAGCTTAGAGTGGTTAGACCCAATGCGATCAAAAGAGTATGAACCCAGTGGTGCGAAGAAGCTATAATTGCAAACAGAACTGAACCAATCGCTTTAATTATGCCTCTATCCTTTTTTACTTTTACGTCCTGAACTACTTCGCTTTTGCTCATATGTGACCCTCCTAAGTAACTTCTATGAGCTCAGTATAACTATTTGATTCGATTAACTCATGAAAAAGTTATGAATTTCTCATGAAAATTACCGCATCACCATTTCCTTTGGCAAGATAATTGTAAATATTGTTCCTTCACCAAGTTTACTCCAGACACTGATGTGGCCCCCATGGGTTTCGATAATTCTCTTGACAATAGCTAACCCCAGTCCAGTCCCACCCTGCGATCGACTTCTGGATTTGTCTCCTTTATAAAACCTCTCCCAAATCATCGGTAAATCCTCAGGTGCAATCCCTAGGCCTGAATCTTTTATTTCAATCAGCACATTATCGGCCTTGTGCCCTATGGTAATTACAATTTCTCCCCCTCTAGGAGTATGGCGGACGGCGTTATCCAAAAGATTGATAAATACTTGTTTAAGCCTATCACTATCTCCCCAAACAAGCGGAGTTTTTCTGCTAATATGAAATATTAACTTGACTCCTTTTTCTTCAGCCAGCGTGCTAAAATTGCTTTGCACGGAAGAAGCGAGTAATTTTAAGTCAACATAATTCATTTTAAAATCTTCATATCCCTCCTCCATTTTCTTTAAATCTAAGATATCTGTGATCAAACGTTTGAGACGTGCAGTTTCCTCATAAATATTATTTAGGTAAGAACTTTTCTCATTTGCATCAACAGCAAGGTCATCCTGTAAAGCTTCTGTAAAGGCTTGAATAATGCTTAATGGAGTTTTCATTTCATGGGAGAGATTAGAAACGAACTCCCTACGCGTCTGATCTAATCTTTCCAGTTGGGCCAGCTTTTCCTGGAGTTGACCGGAAAGCGTATTCAAAGAATCGGCCAGAAGACCGACTTCATCAGTAGTGTTAATCGTTATCCGACGGGAAAAATCTCCATTGGCCATCGCCAGAGCAACCCGGCTCATGTTGCGTAATGGTTCGAACACCTTCTTAGAAAAGAGAAAACTGAGCGTAATGGCAAGGCCGAGCCCACCCACTGTTGAATAAACTGTGATCGTTTTAAAGACAGCCAGTTGCCCGGCCAATGGTTCGATTGGAACATGGATTACCACTGCACCTATCAAACTTTGGGGATCCGTCACCGGAACCCCTACCGTAAGAACCTGGGTATTGAAGAAGGGGTTATTTCCCTTGTGAAAAACCGTTTCTCCACTCAACAGCTCTTTTATATCATCTTTAGTTAGAGGACTATAAGTAGGATTAATAGGTACTAAAGATGTGTCTTTGGTACTTTTAGCAAAACCCTCAGATGATTGGACAATTCCCTTCTTATCATAGACCATGATATTTCCTTCAATAAAATCAGAGGCCATTTTTACTTTAAGATCCATCGCCTGACTGTCATTTTCAGTGCTAGTAAAGTTAGCCACCTTTCTAGCTAAAGACGTTAATTGTCTGAATTGTACATCGTAGTAAATCTTATCCATAATACTAGTATGAACGATCCCAGCTACCCCAATAACGATTAATGTGAGGATATTTATCACTATCCAAAGCTTTGTTACAATGCTGCTTGACTTCATCCTCATCCCCACTTCATCAATCTTCGTCTGCACTTACATCGACCTTCAACACTGTTTTCCCTTCCTTTTTACCAAACTGATTCGCTAGAGATAAGTTTTTCCCAGAGCATTAAATTCTAACCTGGTTATAGATTGAACAGTGATTTGACTAGCCACGATAATTGATATATATCTAATGGGGTATAAAATGCCCTTTACGACCTTACAGTTGTTATGGGTAAATATTATCATGGACGGACCTCCAGCCTTAATCTTTGGGATTAGAACCGCCGAGAGAACATTTGCTGGAAAAACAGCCCATCAAGAGAAATGCTTCTATTGTAACTAAGGACATGCTGTTAAAAATTGTTTCCAACGGTTTGTTTATTGTAACTGAACTGATTTTAAACGTTGCAGATTTAATGCGCTGGAGAGAAGACATTTTCTCCAACGCATTTTTGTTTGTCCATAGGTCAAACATCCAGTCCTACCAGAAAGATACCGATGACCTTACCCCAGATGTCCCAAAATTGACTAACTGGAAGTGGGTTCGTCCCCCGTCCGCATTCCACCGTAAATCCCGGGCGTCGCCAGTCTTGAATGAACCAGTCCTTGTACCCAGCATCACTTTCGACGTACCGGATAGATTCGTAGCCGCTAACCTCAACGAATCGCTGTACAATATAAAGTGATTCAGCCGGTTCTAACCCTCTGTAGCCCCAATAGATTTCTTCTCCTTGTGTATGAAAAGCGATCACTAAGCGAAAATTGTGAGAACGGGTAAAGTTGGCCATCGCTCTTGATTCCGGTTCTGAGAGGGGCGACGGCCCCGGATAGTCGCGAGGAGCCGGGGCCGTGCCTGCCCGCCTGGCAACTTCAACATCCCATCTTGCTGGGAACTGGTCATTCAAGTCAACACCCCGGAGATTAGCTTTCCATCCCCCAAAATCGCTGGAACCTCTATTTATCCTCATGACTGCATCATAAAATGGATCCGTTGGCTGAATACCATTTTGCACAAGTTCTACCCCGTCTGGATTTACCATAGGGACAATCCATAAAGATGTTCTCTCAAAGAGATTCTTTATATTAAAATGTCCAATGTATCGTCCTCCTTGATAGGCTTTAGCATAAACCTCTAAAAACTTCATTAACAGCAACGTTGTTATCCATTCATTGGCATGGAATGACCCGTTATAATGAACTTCCTTTTTGCCGTTACCAATCTGAACTGCAGGAATAGAACGTCCTGCCACTGTTTTCCCAATCGTGCTTACTTTAATAATGAAAGGATAAAACTTTGACAGGGCATCCAAATCGGACATCATTTCATCATAGCCATAACTCTCTTGAGGGACTACAATGGTTTTACTAGGAACATTTATTTCCTGCCCAGGCATGATTAGAGATGGATTCTTAATATTGGGATTGGCAGCTAGCAGCACATTAACAGTTAGTCCATATTTCTTAGCAATTTGATATAGAGTTTCCCCGCGCTGCACAACATGCTTAATTGTCGGGTTCATAAACATCCTCCTCCAGTAGCATCTTATTCATGCTTTTGAAGAAATGAGTTTATCTAACAGGTGTTTTAAAATTGTTATCCAAATATCACGATGGCGCTAACAAGAAAAAAGGCCAGCAATAATTTGTATGGCTGACCCTTTTCGTTACTTTTACACTTTTATCTTTTACTGAGCTTCTGGAGTTTCAGGTGTTACCTCTGCTTCTACTACCGTGACACTCACTGTTTCACTCATGGCCTTGTCTGGTGCTTTGGCAATGATCGAAAGCTCATCGCCTTCGCCTAGGATTACTCCTTCGTCTAAGGTCACCGTATAGGCACCTGCTTCATCTGCTGTCGCTGTGCCAATGACAGTTTCGCCTCTCTTGACGCATACAAATGCCCCAGCTTCAGTAGTTCCTGAAATCGTGGAATCTCCAGCTCTGACCGTTCCTGTTACTGTCGGTGCTGTTGTCAGCTCTAGCGGTGCGGCTACTGTGACACTCGTGGCGTTACTCTCGCTCTTGTCTGGTGCTACGGCAGTTATCGAAAGCACGTCTGCTTCGGCTAGGGTTACTCCATCGTTTAAAGTCACCATGTAAGTGCCTGTAGTTTCATCAGCTGTCGCTGTGCCAATTTCGATTTCGCTTCTCTTGACACTTACCGTTGCCCCTGCTTCAGCAGTTCCTAAAATCATAGTTTCTCCAGCACCGACGGTTCCCATGACTGTCGGTTATGTTGTTTGCGCTTCGACTACTGTGACACTCACCGCTTCACTTATGGCCTTGTCAGGTGCTTTGGCAATAATCGAAAGCACTTCGTCTTTAGCCAGGATTACTCCTTCGTTTAAGGTCACCGTATAGGCACCTGTTTCATCAGCTGTCGCTGTGCCAATGACGGTTTCGCCTCTCATGACGCAAACCTTTGCCTCAGCATCAGTAGCTCCTGAAATTGAGGTATCTCCATCCCTGACCATTCCCATTACTGTCGGTGACGTTGTCGGATCCAGCACTGCGGCTACCGTGACACTCGTGGCGTTGCTCTCGGTCTTGTCTGGTGCTGTGGCAGTTATTGAAAGCACGTCGGCTTCGGCTAGGGTTACTCCTTCGTTTAAAGTCACCATGTAAGTGCCTGTGGTTTCGTCGGCTATCGCTGTGCCAATTTCAATTTCGCTTCTTTTGACACTTACCGTTGCCCCTGCTTCAGCAGTTCCTAAAATCATGGTTTCTCCAGCACCGACGGTTCCCATGACTGTCGGTTGTGTTGTTTGCGCTGCGGCTACCGAGATACTCGATACGTTACTCTCGGTCTTGCCAGGTGCTATGGCAGTTATCGAGAGCACTTCGTCTTTGGCCAGGATTACTCCGTCGATTAAAGTCACCGTGTAGTCCCCTGTGTTTTCATCAGTCGTCGCTGCTCCAATTTCGGTTCCGCTTCTCTTGACACTTACCGTTGCCCCAGCTTCAGCAGTTCCTGAAATCATGGTGTCTCCAGCTCTGACCGTTCCCGTGATTAAGGGTTGTTCTGTTTTTTGAATGACCTCTCTATCTCTATCACGAGTCGTTCCACTTCCATCAGATACAACTGGAATATCGCCTGGTTCTGTAGGAGTATCAGTCGTTGTTTTACCGTTTACGGTTCCACCGCCACTTACTTTAGTACTCCCAGTCGCAGAACTCAAAACCGTAACTTCTGCACCGCTTTTTACGACGATTTCGGATGTTCCCTTTGTCTCCAATTTGTCGATTTTGCCTGATAGTACGGTAATAGACGAGTTATCATCTATAGTTACACTTGGAAAGTTGCCTGCTAACTGAATTAAATCTGGAGTCGTCGCCCCAGTCACCGTAACAGTAGGGACAACCGCGCCATCTGCTGCCGTTAGCTTTACGCTCCCGCTCAGAGAAACATCGTTAGAGAATGTTCCTTGGAGTTGTACATTAATGGATGCTTCTCGTTGAGGCTGCGCGACCAATGACCCTACGTTCGCTCCACTTTGTGATTCTACAGTAGCAGTGGATTGAACTAATGTAGACCCTAATGTTGTTCCTGTTTCTGCAACTACATGGACATCAGAGAAACTTGACACGACTAGACTATCGGCTTTGGTTTCTTTTAAGTAAATACTGCGGTCTGTACCCGAGAGAACAACAATTCTAGTGGCTTGCACGCCGTCTAGAGTAGCAGAGCCGTCCTTGCCTGGATCGAGAAATAACGTACCCTTAATACGGATATTCTGTAACGTTACGCCTTCTGCATTGACTAGAAGGTTCCCGTTGACTGTTTTATCTTTGAAGATTGTCTTGGGAGTGTTTAATTCCACAGCCCCGTCTAAAATGTCAGACTGGTCGGGCTGGACATATCCTAAGCTTTGTATGGCTGAATCCGACATTACAGCTGTTCCACCTAGAACTACAGGATTCTTAAGGGCTATGTTTGTCTGGATATATCCTTTAGTACCGTCTGGAACTGCTTCTTTATTGGACAAGACAATTGCACCGCCCAATTTGGCTGCCATCGGAGCACCTGTCAACGAGTCGATAAGGCTTGTATCGCTCCCATTTGCGAAGAACATGCTGCTACCGATAATAAGGTTTTCGAATTTCTTTAGCACTTCTGTGTTTGTATCAAAACGATCATATCCACCGATTCTCGACGCGTTTGGCAGTGTATCCTTTACAGAGTCGGATACAACCGCGGTTCCGCCAATAACATAAGTATTTTTTATTCCTGATGATTTCATGAAATCCGATACAACTGTCGGAACGGAATCTTTATTAACGAGCAGAACTGGGATACCTTTGGCAGCCGCAATTGGGGCAATAGAAATTGCGTCGACATTTGCAAATGCATTAGTTACTACTACTTCTTGAAAGGGTTTAATCGTTTGGATTTCCTTTGCGATATTTACAGCCGTTTCATACCGATCAT
>LADV01000234.1 GCA_000961805.1 Peptococcaceae bacterium BRH_c23
TTCAAAACCTTAATTGGTGCTGGCCGCAACCCGAACGTTGCAGCTGTCGTCATCATCGGAATCGAACCAAACTGGGCTAAGCTAATTGCTGATGGAATTGCTGAGACGGGTAAACCTGTAGCGTATTTCGGTATCGAAGGGTATGGCGATCTGAAAACGATCGAAAGAGCTTCCCGCAAAGCTCATGAGTTTGTCCAATATGCTACTTCCTTAGAAAAAGTAGAGTGTGAGCTCAAAGATCTGGTCGTCAGCTTCAAATGCGGTGAGTCTGATACGACTACTGGCTTGGCTAGTAACCCAACAGCGGGAGTTGTTGGAGACCGCTTAGTTGAAATGGGTGGCACTGTAATCTTTGGTGAAACTCCGGAAACAACGGGCGCTGAGCACATTCTTGCCAAACACTTCGCAACTCCTGAACTCGGAGCGAAATTTCTTAAGATTCATAAAGACTATATGGATCTCATCGAGTCCAAGGGTGCTGATCTTTTGGGAACTCAGCCGACTCAAGGTAATATTGCTGGTGGTTTAACGACTATCGAGGAAAAAGCACTTGGCAATATCACAAAAGCAGGAAAGACCCCGATCATCGGAGTGCTTGCTCCCTGTGAAGAGCCGACCGTACCAGGACGCTACTTCATGGATACTTCCTCAGCGGCAGCTGAGTGTGTTACGAGTATGATGGCTGCTGGCGCAACTTTACACATCTTTATCACAGGACAAGGTAATATCGTTGGGAATCCCATCGAGCCCGTGGTCAAGATGTCCGCTAATCCGAATACTTGCATCAATATGTCTGAGCATATCGATGTGAACATTAGTGGAGTACTGTCCCGTGAAATAAACATGGAACAAGCAGCTGATAAAGTGATGGAGTGTATCGTGAAAACTGCACGCGGTCGCTTGACGGATGCAGAAGCCTTGAACCATAAAGAATTTGTTCTGACACGACTCTATCCAAGCGCGTAATTAATACTTTCCTAAAATGAGGGTTATTCTATGAGGTGAGGATTAAATGTACGCTGTTTGAGTCCTGGGGTTTAAGATTTAATTGAGTGACTATTAAATCTTAAACCCCTTTCTAATCTCTGTCATGTACTAAAAAAAACAATCAATAGTAATGATCGCCTTTTTTGGAAGGGGAAAAGTATGGAAATTGAGGTTCCTTATGGACGAGAAAAACAGTCTTGTAATGTACCCGAATCAGTACAATGCATGTATGGAAAACTACGTCAGGTTGTACCAGAGCTAGACCCATCATCGCAGATCCGTTTAGCTATAGAAAATTTAATCGGAGATATTAATCAAGATAAACTGCTCAAGGCTCATAAAATTGCTATCGCTGTAAGTGATCTTACACGTCCGGTGCCAAGCCGATTGATTTTAGAAGAACTTTTTGCGTGGTTAAATCAATTGGGAATAACTGAAGACCGGATAATTATTCTTGTAGGTGGAGGATTACATCGCCCAGCTACACCTGAGGATTTAAAGTATATTTTAGGAGAAGAATTATTAGGACGGATTAAAAATATTGTTGCCCATGATGCGGATAATGAGGAAATGTTAACATTTTTAGGGACTTCTGCACAGGGAACTCCAGTACATGTCAATAAATATTTTAACCAAGCCGATTACCGTATTGTAACTGGAATGATTGATGCTCATCAGTTTATGGGCTTTACAGCAGGAGTTAAAGGAGCTGTTATTGGTTTAGGAGGCCGTCCTACAATCACCGGTAATCACGCTCGGTTATTTAGCCCTGGGGCAGAATTAGGTCGTTTAGAAGATAATCCGGCTCGTCTGGACTTAGAAGATATCGGGACAATAGTTGGCGTTGATATGGTTGTCAATGTTATTCTTAATGATAAGAAACAGGTGGTGAATGCAGTTGCCGGACATCCGGTTGAGGCTCATCGTCAAGGAGCGGAATATGCCAAAGGGATTTTCGGAGTGCCTATGAATCCAGCCGATGTAGTGATTGCCTCACCGGGAGGGTTTCCAAAAGACTTAAATCTTTACCAAGCGCAGAAGGCACTAACTCCTGCCTCTCAGATCGTTAAAGAAGGCGGAACCATTATTCTAGTTGCACAGTGTATCGAAGGGTCAGGGGAAGAAAGCTTTGAACAGGAAATGGCGTTGCATAAAACCCCTCGTGAAGTGGTGGAATCAATTTCATCCAAAGAGTTTGTGATAGGGCCTCATAAAGCTTACCTTTGGGCACGAACATTAGTAAAAGCTAGAACAATTATTGTTTCCGATCAGATTTCTCCTACACTTGCTAAAACTTTGATGGTAGAAGTTGCTTCTTCATTGCAAGAAGCATTAGATATGGCTCTGCCTAATTATACTTCTCCGGAGGTAGCCGTCTTGCCATATGCATCTTCAATGATACCTATTATTAATAATATTTGAATGCAAGACCTTAAACGAGGGATCCAGGAGGAACGTAAATGTTAACCTTATATCTATCTTACATAGAGGTGTTTATCTACTGAAGGTAGGTATAAAACAATAGGATTAGAAAAAATTATAAAAAAAGGGGAGTTAGAAGTGATGAAGAAAAACAAGATTTTGGTTTCGATTGTAGGCATGGTCTTAGTTTTAGCCCTTATTTTAACAGGATGTGGTCAAAAATCGACAGTTGTTAAAGAAAAGTACCCTACTAAGCCACTAAATATGGTCATTGCCTTTAGTGCCGGCGGTTCCAGTGATATCCAAGCGCGCCTTATGCAAAAGTACTGGAATAAATATGTTCCTGAACAACCATGGGTATTTAACTACAAGGCTGGTGCCGGCGGAGCAATCGGTTTTGGTGCCATCGCTCAGGCTGAACCCGACGGTTATACTCTCGGTGGTTTAAATGTACCCCACATGATTCTTCAACCTATGGCACAAGGGGCCCAATTTAGTATTGATGATTTCGCGTATATTTCTCAGGTAGTGACTGATCCTCAAGTTTTAGCGGTTGAGAAAAGTAGTCAGTTTAAAACCTGGAAAGAAGCCATTGATTTTGCCAAAGCCAATCCTAACAAGCTTAAAGTAGGTATTGTCGGTACGTTTACCGGTCATCATATGATGCTGCTTGACCTTAAAGACAAAACAGGTATTGAAGTTACCCAGGTTGTTTACAAAGGTGCAGCCGATCAAAACGCAGCGCTTCTTGGTAAAGAAATCGATCTTATGATCGGTAACGTCAATGATGTCATGCGCAGTATGGAAAATATGAGTATATTAGGAATCGCATCTGAAAAGCGTAATGATTTCTTACCCGACGTTCCAACTCTCAAAGAAACTGGACTTGATCTAGTATCCGATATTCGACGTGGATTTGCAGTACCAAAAGGTACGGATCCTGAAAAAGTGAAATTCCTCCGCGACTCCTTTAAGAAAATTCAAGAGGATCCAGAATATCTTGCAGACATGAAAAAAGCCGGACAGCCTACTGACAATATGTCAGGGGAAGAGTTTGATAAGTATGTTCATGAACAACAAGAGTACAATAAAAACCTCTTAACCAAGTTTAATTTGCTCAAGTAATAGAACTATCAGTTTAGCAAATTGACAGGGGGACGGGGCAGACTGGTCACCTGCCCCTCCTATTTGTAAAGGGAGGCTGGAAATATGCTCGAACACATTATACAAGGGTTTGTAAACAGTTTTATACCCTTTAATTTCTTACTCATAATCGCCGGTCTTACTGGAGGTATCATCATTGGTGCGCTCCCCGGTCTTACGGCCACCATGGGAGTAGCTTTGATGGTTCCGATTACCTTTGCCATGAATCCAATTAGTGGCTTGGTTATGCTCGGGGCAATCTATTCCGGAGCAATCTATGGGGGTTCTAATTCTGCGATTTTAATTAACACTCCGGGTACCCCTTCTTCAGTGGCAACTACTTTTGACGGTTGGCCAATGACTCAAAAAGGGGACGCTGAAGGTGCTTTAAATGCTTCCTTATTAGCTTCTGCTTTCGGTGGAGTGATAGGGACTTTGTTTCTTTTGTTCCTAGCTGCTCCAATGGCACAATTGGCACTCAAATTCGGAGCACCGGAATTTTTCTGGCTCTGTATCTTCGGACTTAGTACGATTGCCGCCATGTCTCAGGGTAACGTAGTGAAAGGATTAATATCTGGTGCTTTGGGTATGACCATTAGTACCATTGGCCTTGACCCCCTTGAAGGGTTACCTCGTTTTACGTTTGGTTCGTATTCTTTAGTTCAGGGTATTGAAGTGATCCCAGCCATGATTGGTCTTTTCTCCTTTTCTCAGGTTATTATCCTAGTTGGGAGCAAAAAAAAATTTATTGCAGCATATAAAGGCAAAAAAGGTGCAACTCTGCGTACGGCAAAGATACTATGGAAGAAGACAAAGGCTAATTTATTGCGTTCCTCCGTCATTGGTTCATTTGTAGGCATTTTGCCGGGTGCTGGTGGAGAGATTGCATCCATTATCTCTTATAATGAAGCAAAACGTTGGGATGATAATAAGTGCAATTTCGGAAAAGGCGCTATTGAAGGGGTTGTTGCCAGCGAATCAGCCAACAATGCGACCATCGGCGGCAGCTTGATTCCGATGTTAACCTTAGGTATTCCTGGTAGTGCTGTTGCAGCGGTTATTATGGGTGCCTTGTTAGCTCACGGTATTCAACCTGGCTTTAAGATCTTTATAAATAACGCTGATCTTGCCTATACCTTTATTGTTTCTTTAATTGTAGTTAACATCGCTATGGTTTTCGTGGGATCAGTCCTTATCAAAGGGACGGCTAAGGTGCTTAATGTACCAACTTCCTATATAGGCGTGGCTATAGTTGCCCTCTCTATTATTGGTTCCTATGCTATTAGAAACAGTATGGTTGATGTTATGGTTATGATTTTCTTTGGTCTCGTTGGATACTTTGGTGGGAGAATCGGCTTTGACACTGGCGCTATGGCTCTGGGAATTATTCTGGGACCCATCGTGGAAGATAATCTAAGTCGATCTATATCGCTTGCGGGTGCTGAAGGCTCTGTTTTTAAAGTTTTCTTTACCCACCCGATCTCTCTATTATTAATAATTTTGACTCTTGTTTCAGTGCTGACCCCAATGTTCTTGTCCAAGTACCGTTGTAAAAAGGAGGCGGGAGCAAATGACTAAGCGTAAAGCTGATTTACTTGCTGGATTGGTTAGTATTTTAGTAGCCATCGTCTTTATGGTTCAAGGGTTCGAACTGAGTGAACGCAGTAATGCCTTGCCCTTTGTCCTTGAGGTTTTTCTGTTCGTAAGTGGACTTTATCTGCTGATAAGGGGCATCAGAACAAATGCCGCTGAAAAGGGTGAAGAAGGGGAATCAGAACTCGACTGGGTAAAGTCAACGGTCATTGTCTTAGCTACATTTGTGTATGTAGCCTGCGTCATCTATATCGGGTTCTATGTCTCCACTTTTGTTTATTTAATTTTAGGGTCCTGGTATCTGAACGAAAGAGGGTTTACACTTCCTGCTTTGATAGTCTCGGCAATTTTTAGTATTGGAGTTTCTGCTGTGTTATATTTAACATTTACAGTTTTCCTGCTCGTGCCGACTCCAGCTGGTTTGCTGTTTTAACTAATAGCCTAATATTTACTTCTTTTAGGTTTAGTGTTTGGGTGCAGGTGCAGGATGAATATTCTGCACCTGGCGTTTTTTGACTTTCCATACATAAGGTAAAATCTGAACTTTGACTTCGTTCTTATTACAACATGTAATAAGAAAAGAAGAGACGGAGATCATGAGTTCGATTTGCACAAATCACAATAAATATGTTCGGATTCCTTCTTTCGCTAAACTATCAAATATTTCAAAGTTCGGATTGAATGTTGACTGTTTAAATTTCGCGGGTTGTTGATTTTAAATTAGTAATGAATTGAACCTTAAACCCTTAATTATGAAACAATAGTAAAAACATATAACCACTAAGAAGGGGTGGACAATAATGAAGCAACATTATTCTTCGCATACGCTCGAAAACTTTTGCAAAGCCCTTTTGATGGCTGTCGAGGTCCCAGAGGATGAGGCACTAATCGTTTCCTCGATCCTTGTGGATACTAGCTTAGATGGGGTTGATACCCATGGAGTTAGTCGTTTACCCATATATCTATCTCGCATTTTGAATGGAAGAATTAATCCCAAGCCGTCAATTCGAAAAAACTTGTATGATGCAGTAGCAAGTGTCGATGGGGATAACGGTCTGGGACAACTAGTGGCCTATCGTTCCATGGCCTTAGCGATTGAGCTTGCCAAGGAGTATGGTCTTGGTTTCGTTACGGTTAAGAACAGTAATCATTTTGGAGCAGCGTCAACCTATTGCAAAATGGCCACGCAAGAGCGAATGATCGGGCAAGCATATACGAATTCGCCCTGTGGAATTCCACCCTGGGGAGGGAAAAGTCCTTATTTCGGAACGAATCCGATTTCTTACGGATTTCCAAACGGAGATCAATCGATTGTGATTGATATGTCTTCCTCAACCGTTGCCCGTGGAAATATTATTTTGGCGGCAAAGGAAGGACGTTCGATTCCTGAGGGATGGGCCATCAATAAGGATGGAAATCCGACGACGGATGCCAAAGCAGCACTGCAAGGAGCAGTTTTGCCTGTCGGTGGAGCGAAAGGATATGCACTGGCTTTGGCGGTCGAGGTCATGTCAGGGATTATTAGTGGCTCCGCTTACGGAACGCACGTAGGATGGCTTTACGACGATTATCTTGAACCAGTCAATATAGGGCATAGCTTTTTCGCCTTAAATATCTCACGACTCATGCCCTTTGAGGATTATGCCCAAAGAATGACCGATATGATCGGGGAAATTAAAGATGTTCCGAGAGCGGACGGAGTCGATGTCATTCGAATTCCTGGTGAACGACGGCAATCAATAGCTGAGGAACGAAAAAAGAATGGAATTCCTATAAATGAAGGGCTACTTCAAGAACTCAACGAGCTCGCAGCGAAGTTTGACCTTTCAATTCTTGAATAGCTAGAAGATGGGGATATGTGGCTAATAACATAGAAATTCCACATTATTTCTAAAAAAGCGCCCCTTGGATCGAGCGATACTTGGAAGTGAAATAGTATTTCAAAGTGTTTTGTCAGGAATCAAAACGTAACCCAATCGTTTTAGTTATGAGTTTTTGTTGAAGAGGGTAAAGCTGTGGAGATTTAGATAATAGCAAAGAGCCGTTAAAAACACCGATCATGGTTTTGGTCAAGACAAGGCTAAAGAACCCGATTAAGGCTATGAACTGTAGGAATCCTGCGACGGCAAAGAAAGAATGCCCCAAAAGATCGTTCAAGGCGTAGGTTCCTGTGGTAAAACTTCCGAGTGGGAAGACATAGCTCCACCAGCCAAGGCTAAAGGGAATTTTACTCTCTTTTTTGGCTAGATGCAGCAGGGAATAGAGACTGGCAATCACGATCCACCAGAGCCCAACACCCCACATGGAAACCGCGAAGATCATACCAAGGGCCTGAAATCCTGAGTTCCAAGTGTCTAAGAAGGGTTGAGTGACCACCGGAAGAGTGCTGAAAAGGGTCATAGACATTCCGATAGGACCGATAACAATCCAAACACTTGGCACAAAGCCCCCAGCGATTTTACCACTATAGACAAGCCGGGAATAATACAGGCTGCTGATCATAATAAATAAGAAAAAAGTCATACCAAACATGGCTAAAATGAGAATAGTAAAGAAAAACTGCCAAGAAAAGGTACTCCAATAAGGAATGAGCTTGGCACCGATAGCTGCGGCCACGATAGGGGGGACGACTGGAATCAACCAACTGGCATGGGTATCCTCAAGTGAAACTTGGTGGGAGACAAAGAGCAGATAGGGTATGGTAACAACTGTAAATAGAGCGGCTATAACTCCACAAATCCAGAGGGTTTTACTGATTAAGATGGCAGTTGCCGGCGTGAGCAGATGTATGCCAATCACCAAATAATCATTGCCAATTACACTGATACTCATTGCCAAAGCACCATAGAAGAGAAGCTTACTAGGGTCGGAAAAATCCTTTAAAGCCTCGTCCGTGTGGCAGATCCAGCGCCAGGACCATAAGCCAAGAGCGAGGATAAAAATTACATTGGCTAAGAGAAAAAAGGCTATACCTATTGACTGTAGTCCGGGTATGGGAATAGGGGATGTATAGGTTAGAGCGGCAACAACGCCAATTCCCATGACAACAGTGAACCAATTAGTGCCAAACTGGCGTGCAACAGATGAGAGTGGACTGATCATAGAAGATTCCTCCAAGTTCTAGAGATATTGATGTCTAAAAAAGGATTTAATTGAGATAATGTGTTAACTATACTAAGTTAGCTTAGATAGAGCAATTCAGATTTCAAATACAAGGTATTAAAGAAAACGAGGGAGTCTATTCAGACTCCCTCGTTTTTACCTCTATGTCGTCAATGTCGACCGCTTGATCGCTTACCACGACTAACCCGGTTTCGCCTTTTAGCCCGGGGTCATTAATCACGGTGTATGGTTTTGCAATTTGCCTAGCCAGTGCTATGTATTTATCCGTCAATTGATCCCTTAATTCCCCATTGATGAGCATTCTTGAACTCTGCTTATGGTTTAACGCTTCGATAATCTCGGGGTAGATGAAGCTTTGAGCAACTTGCTTTTTACTCAGGATTCGAATTATGCGTTCACGAAATTCTCCGAGATAGTTGCTTTTCTCGTCGCGTTTCAATTCAGGTGATCCAGACATTCCTAGGGCAAGTATTTTGGAGAAATTGCAGCAAAATGGATTTGGTATCTTATGTACAAATACCTGGATTAGCCCCTACTATCAGACTGGTGAAATTCAAAAGATATTAACTGGCTTTAATTTGAACACCGGAGTAGTTGAAATGTATGGGGAGATGACAATTCATGAAACTATGGTGTCTTTTGTAGATAAGGTCTTTCATCTTAAGGAACTAGAAAAATCCTATGTAGACTTTATAAAGACCTTTAGTCAAAAGCTAGAAGAGACTAAAAAACTGTGCCAGGAAGAATGGTTCATTGAGGGGCTGGCTCTGTTTGCATTATTCGTGGTAACCAAAGAGAACTTAAGACGATGGATATTTCAAACAGCCGTAAGTATTCTGCTGTTATCAGTCACAATCAATGCACTTGTTTTTGGGAATCCTTTTCATGCCGTTACCTTCGGCATATTAGCATTAGCCGCACTAGTGCAACTATTTAGGAGGAAGGAAAATATTCAAAGAACTGAAAGTAAATGGATAATTGTAATTGCCCTTGCTTTTATTTTCCTGGGATTGTGGTACCCTGAATTTGTGGACAAAAATGCTTTTATGCTTCTGGCAGTTTCACCTGTAGGAGTTATTCCTTGTCCAACTCTGCTTACAACCATAGGCCTATTAATGCTTATTATGCCTAGTGTGAATAGGTAAAAGATGAAAGATCATCTTTTAATAAGGCTCTGTTGTACTTTAACGTCTTAGGGTTGCCTTGAGACGCTGAGTTTTTAAGAGCAAACCAAAGCCGTCTTCGATTTTATTCACCACTAAATCCGCCGACTTAAGAGTCTGCAGGGAGGCTCCCTCCAATCCAATGACAGCAATGCCTAAATTCGCCTTTTCAAGCATTACTTGATCGTTGGCACCGTTCCCTATGGCAACAACTTCCCGGGAATCGAACTGCAATAAGTAAGCTGCCTTTTCTTGGGTATGATCTATAGTCTCCAATACTTTTACCTGAACAGGTAATCCTTCACATTGCTGTTCTACACTACCGAAGGTATCTGAAGTTATAACGTGAATTTCCAGAAAAGCAGATAAACGGTTGAGACTTTCCTTAACAGATTCAAACATTTGCCCGTCTAAAGCTAATGTTCCGTTGTAATCGAGGATTAATACTTCTAGGTTAAGGTCCCCTCGGCCAGGAATAGCCACTTGAATCATAAAAACTCCTCCTATTTGAATCATATTAGTACCTTTTTGCCTATTAGAAAAAAATACAATTGCTCTTAAGGTGAATTGTATTAGCCATTAAATGTCACTGTCAAGTCATGCAACAAACCAGTTAAACACATTAGGTATAAAGTCTTGTTCCCGTGCCAATGAATTTATAGTAGACATAGGTTAGTGACAGAAATAATAAGATGTGTTAATCTTACTTAGAAAGGTAAATTTTCTCTCCCAACTGAATAAAATCTACTCTCCGAGCCGATTAATCTAAAGAGAAAAATCCATGGTTCATCGGCCAGGGCTTTAACGCCCTCAGGGTATGTCTAGAAATGGATATGCCTTCACTTTGAAAAGGAGGTGGTCGCATTTAATTGCTTTCGATTACATGACGGCTCCACTTTCCTGTGGAGCCGTTTTAATTCGCAGAATTCTTCTGAAAAGGAATAGATGAAAGGAACCGTGATAGTCGCTTCTAGAGTAGCGCATTATATATTGACGAGTTAATTGAGTCAGGACCAAATACTAATAAAGAAAGTAGGTTCGTTTTATGGTCAAGAGTATTAATCGTACTTTATGGTTAGTTATGCTATCATTAATCATTCTTTTCGGTGTAACTGCGTGCGCAGCGCCTGGCCAAAATACACCATCAACTACCTCAAAACTTCGGATTGCGGCCGCTGCTGATCTAACCTTGGCATTTAAGGAAATCGCTACTCAATTCGAGCAGGAGACAAATATCCCTACCGAGATAACCTTTGGTTCCACGGGAACGACTGCCCTGCAGATCGAAAACGGAGCCCCCTATGATATTTTTGCAGCGGCCGATGTTGCTTATATTGAGGCACTTAACAAAAAAGGCTTAATTTTAGCGGACACTCAACAGCTCTATGCCCAAGGAAGAATCGGTATCGCCACTCTGAAAGGAAGCAATTTAAGTATCACGGATTTACAAGACTTAGCAGACAATCCTATGGTCAAGAAAATTGCCATTGCCGAACCGTCGCACGCCCCTTACGGCAAAGCCGCTAAACAAGCTCTAGAATACCGCAACCTGTGGGTCAATGTAGAACAAAAAATGGTTTATGGACAGAATATACAAGACACTCTAGCTATCCTCAAGTCAGGAAATGTGGATGCTGCGATTATTGCTCTTTCCATCTATAAACCAGATGAAGTGGATTTTACTCTGATTGACGGTTCCTGGCACGCTCCTCTTAATCAAGCAATGGCTATCTTGAAAACGACGAAGCAGGAAGAAAATGCCCGTAAATTTATGGCCTATGTCAACGGAGAAAAGGGTCGTGTAGTCATGAAAAACTATGGATTCCTACTTCCAGATGAATTTGTAAAAAAATAAGATAATCTAAAATTTAGAGTTTTTGAAGGCCCCAGTGTACAAAGGTATCGTAAAACTATAGCTATAAGAAGTCTTGGAAAGTGGTTGTAACTATGAGCATATCAGATTTAACGCCTCTTTATCTCTCCTTGCGTTTGGCTTTAACTGCCACTTTCATTGGGCTGCTGATCGGGTTGCCGATCGCCTGGTACTTAGGGAATACCCAATGGAAAGGGCGGGAGGTTCTCGATTCGCTGATTAGTATACCCATGGTCTTGCCGCCAACCGTTCTCGGATACTACTTACTGGTCATTCTAGGCCGGAATAGTTGGATCGGACAACTAGCTGAAAGACTCGGAACCCCTCTTGTGTTTACAACCCGAGGAGCGATTATCGCTGCTACCGTTGTTTCAATCCCTTTTTTCATTAAAACGGCCCGTTCCGCCATCGAGGGAATCCCGTCCAATCTTTTAGATGCCGCCCGTGTTCTCGGCAGGACTGAACTCAACATTTTTTTCAGTGTTGTCATTCCCAACGCTTGGAAAGGGATCGTTGCTGGACTTGTGCTCATGTTTGCTCGGGCTTTGGGGGATTTTGGCACGACGCTCATGGTCTCGGGTGGCATTCCGGGTGAAACGCTGACTATGCCTATTGCCATTTACAATGCTATGTTAGCCGGAGATCAGTCGACCGCTAATCTTTTAGCCTTAATTATGGCAGGTACCGCACTTATGGTTTTGATCTTGATCAATCTACTCAATCGACAGGTTGGAAGGAGAGGAAATCGATGATCGAAGTCCGGATTTCCAAAGCCTTGGAACTCTTCTCACTTCAAGTTGATATTAAACTGTCTGAAGGATCCTCCTTAGCTTTAGTGGGTTCTTCGGGATGCGGAAAAAGTATGACTTTACGCATGATTGCTGGCTTAGAACAACCGGATGAGGGGTATGTTAAAGTTGGGAACACTGTCTTCTATGATTCCAGTGAGCGCATCTTTGTTCCGGCTTATAAACGTCATGTCGGGTTTCTATTTCAAAATTATGCTCTTTTCCCTCATCTTACAGTGGAGCAAAACATCGCTTTTGGTCTTAATCATCGACACAAGCGAGAAAGACAGGAAAAAGTTGATTCGATCCTAGAAAGGTTAAGGCTTAAAGGGTTGGAGAAACGCTATCCTCAGTACATTTCTGGTGGGCAGCAACAGCGGGTAGCTTTGGCCAGGACACTCGTCACAGACCCAGAGTTGCTCCTCTTAGATGAACCTTTTTCCGCTTTAGATAGCCAAGTAAAAAAGAAGATGGAAAAAGAAGTCATCGATGTGAGAAATGCCTTCTCCGGTACCCTGATTCTAGTCACGCACAGCCTGGAAGAAGCGTTCCGGCTGTGTTCTAATATAGCTGTTATGGACAATGGCAAGATTATTCAGTTAGGCACGAAGGACGAGATCATTCGCCAGCCGGCTAACCGCACCGTCGCCCGCCTTACGGGGACAGAAAACATTTTTGATGGAACGGTCATCGAACGGTACGGGGAAACGGCCCGACTCTGGGTAGAAGAATTAAACGTGCATCTCACCATTCCCAATACTCTAAAGCAAGACAAACTTTCCTTGGGAATTCGAACTGCTCAGCTTATTGTCGAGCAGGACCCTGGTACACGAGGCAGGGACCCGGAAAATAGTTTTTCTGGGCGAATTGTTCAAACGATTCCTACGCCTGACGGGCAATTTGTGTTTATTCAGTTAGCCGGAGATCGGGCTTCTCTCTCAGATAATTCTACGTTAGCACATAGGCAACGTGACTATGATCTTCAGGCTTATGTCCCGTTCAATGACGGAAAATCCGATCATCGTCCGTTTCAACCCGGGGATCCTTGTCGGGTAGTTTTTTCCATCTCCTCAATCGCAGTTTGGCCTCGGGATAAAGGATAAGTTCCTAAACAGCACCTTCTTTTGGTTAAGCAAGAATTGGGAAACGAGTAATAAAAATTAGTATTAACATGGACTGCAAGTATAGATGTCGTATAAAAATCGTGTTTATTAGGTGGAATAAGGCTATAAATGTATCAATAAGTTGAGAATCGAGAGGAGATTCACTAGGTATGAAAGATATCGTTGACTTGTGGAGATTGTCTTTGGGGACGGGGAATAACCGTTTGTCCATAAGTTACATGTAATTTTGTGGCTGTTGCACACCTGAAGACGATTTTGTAGTTTACTGAACTATGGGTATGAGATCGGGCTACCTTAGCACGGTCCTCAGAGCCGTTGGCTTTGATAAAGTTAGAAACTACGAGGCATCCATTTATGAGTGGGCAGCAGATCCAAATATGCCCATGGAAAAATAGGCATGTCCAATTAACTGATAGGCTAAATAAAGGGGCTGTTGCGAGACAGCCTCATTTTCATAAGTGGTTTTTATCGGACACAACTTTTTGAGGGCTTGAAATTAGAGGTTAGGTCACGCTGTAAATTTTCACATCGGGATCGGTACTCCAGAGCGGCTTGAGGCCGACAAACACGTCGTTTTGTGGTCTGCTGTTTCTTCAGGAGTTTCCGCTGGCAAGTCCGCACCTTCTTAAGCTTGGGCACATATTGTGTAGAAAGTAACAGGAAGGATTGACGCGCGGATGACTACTACGACGGAACGCACCCCGCGGATTATCGCGGATGAAATAAACATAATCAACCATCGCACCGGAAGGACTCTGCTGGCTAACGCCATTGAGATCGGAGGGCACCTGAAAGAAGCCAAAGCCCTGGTCAGGCACGGGGAATGGGGCAAATGGCTGGCTGAGTCAGTCCGTTATTCCCAGCGCTCAGCCGGGCGGCTGATTCAGCTTTATGAAGCCTATGGCGCCTCCCCTGACCTTGAATCCGATCCAAATTGGCCGGCGCTGTCTAATTTGACCTACACCAACGCCCTCATCCTTCTCGACGTCCCGGAAGAACTGCGCGCGGACTTTATCGTGCACAACGATGCCGGGAACATGTCTTCCCGTGAGCTTAAGCGGGCCGTCGGAGCTGCCGGGGCCGACGGAGACGGGAAGCGCGCCCCGTCTTTGCAAAAAATAGACCAGGCCCTGCAGAAGATCGACGACCTGGAAAAGGCGCTGAACACCATGATCGCTAAAATTAGCGACCTTGCCGACCAGGTCCGGAGCTTGGGGCAGCGGGTGGAAGAGGTAACGTCAAAATTCCGGGCAGGACGGACGAGAGCCGCGGGGAAAGAGGCTAATTCGGACAAGAGCCAAAAAGAAGCGCTGGCGGCCGCCCAAAGCGTCCAAACTACGCGCCCCCCCATACCCGCCGCAGGCGCTGAATCCCCCCAAGCCTCCGAAACGGCGGAACCCGCTGCCCCGGAAGCAGCGCCCGCCAAAGCTCGCTCCGCCGGCCCGCGCTTCTCTGCGCCCGTGCTCGTCGCGTCCGATTTCAAAGTTCCCGAGTTTCCCAATTTTACGGTCTCCGGATTTGAAAACGCCAATCCCGAATACTATACCAGGCAAGCCGAATCTCTGTTTGAATTTCACCGCGGCAATATTCACCGCTCTTTTGACCAGCTCAAGCTGTTGTTGACCGTGCTGACCACGAAGGATAAGGAGATGAAGGAGAGACTGCGCAAGCAGCTCAAATCCTTCCTTGAGAACATGGCCAAAATCATAACCCGATGGCCTCCGGCGATTAAAATGACTTAAACAGGACCGGTTGCCGCCTTACTCATGCTTTTTTTAAATCGGTCT
>LADV01000285.1 GCA_000961805.1 Peptococcaceae bacterium BRH_c23
GTTACGTGCCAATCAACGATGGCCATTTTTATATGCCGTGCTTCATCCGTGATAATACAGAATCTTGTCATTTCAGCAGCCGTGCCGGCGGTGGTGTTAATTGCAATCATCGGAGCCATCGGCAAGGGGGATTTATCGACGCCTTCATAGTCGTTAATTCTTCCGCCATTACCTGCAACAAGCCCAATTCCTTTGGCACAGTCATGTGAAGATCCTCCGCCTACAGATACAATCAGGTCACAGCCTTCTTTAGTATAGATGTCAAATCCATCATGCACGTTTTTATCGGTCGGATTAGGTTCAGCACCGCCATAAATTACAACTTTGACGCCTTCTTTTTCAATAATATCAGCAATTTCCTGAGCCATACCAATCTTTTCGAGATAGGCATCGGTCACCAGTAAAACTTTCTTTCCGCCCAGTAATTTTGCTTGTTTTCCTGTTTCCTGAGCTGCTCCAGCTCCCATGAGGTTTACGGTTGGCATGAAGTACCCATAGACTTGATGAATAACTGACATAGTTAAATACCTCCCATTTCCTTTTTTATTGGTCACGCTGTCTTATATTATTTGCAATATCCATGCCAAGCATTCTGAATATTTGTTATAATAGTTACAAGGTTGATTATTTCTATGATTTTGATACCTTAATAAATGAATATTGAATTTTATATGAAATTTCTAATTCCTTTCTGCTCTAGTTTGACTCACTTTGCATAGAGCAGTGTTTGATTATGGAACACTTTCTTGAGGATGTTTCAATGTATTACTTAATAAAAAGCAAAAAATGTATTAAATTGTTTTAAGCAAATTAATACATTCTGTATAGATCACGGTTAACTATACTGTTTAGATATTTCAACCGGTACTCGAAACCCTCTTTGTAGATTAAATTAACACAACCATAATTTTGTTCAAGACGAAAGACGTTTTCTAAGGGTATCCCAAGTACATGGCATAAGATTACTCTGTTTACTCCTGCATGTCCAACGATTAAAATTGTCGTTTCATCCGATTTGGCAAGGCTTTCGAAGACAGGAATCACTCTTCTGTAGCAGTCTGAAAAACTTTCTCCCTCTGGTGGACTGTAATTCGCGATATCTTCACCACGTTCTTTGAATTCCTTTGGATACTTTGCTCTAATTTCAGAGAAGGGTTTCCCCTCCCAATCGCCCATATATAATTCCCGCAACTCCACGCGAGCTATGGGAACGCTTTGATGGGCAGAGGCAATTATATCTGCTGTTTGTTGTACTCTCCCTATATCACTGCAATATATGTTATCTAAGGGCACCCGTCTAAATATCTCTTTCAATAAGGTAGCCTGTTTCCTGCCAAGAGTACTTAACGGAAGGTCCGATTGACCGATATAGCGTTTGTCTCTTCCTAGACCGATATCTCCATGCCTAACTAAATAAATAAGCTTTTTATCCATCGTCATCCACTTCCAAGACTCCCACTTAGTTGGGGACATTCCTGTCCCAAAGAACAGCTTTTACTTCAGCAGGTGTGTCCCCTTTCCGCAGAAGTGGGAGTTCCATGTTCACTTTAGCTGAACGAGTTCACTTAGGATCATTTTATTTTACCGTTCTGATCCGACTCTCTTTGAACTTTAATCAACTCGCTGAGAATGCTTACGGCTATTTCTTCAGGAGTTTCTGCCCCGATATTTAGACCGATTGGAGAATACAGCTTTTGCAAGGATTCGCTCGAGACTCCTTCCTCCTCCAATTCAGCTTTCAAGGCTTTAACCCTTCTGCGACTACCAATCATGCCAATATATGCGGCTGGTTGATTAATCACTTTCCGCAGACACACTTTGTCATAACGATGCCCCCTTGTAATAATTACAACAAACGTTTGCGGATTGATATTTATCCCATCCAATGCTCGTTCAAAATCATCGCAAATAATCGTATCAGCGGTGCTAAATCGGGCAAAATTAGCGAAGGATGGACGATCATCGACAACGGTAACCTCATACCCTAGGATTTTAGCCATAGTCGCAAGGGGGAGTGCAATATGTCCTGCACCTAAAATCAACAATCGTACGACCGTCGTTGGGGGCTCTATCAGTAACCGGTAATCCGCTTTCGTCACTGAGGTCTCACATGGCTCGAACTCAGAGTTCAAACTAATTAATAACGGCTGACATCGTTTGCCTCCTGTTTTGGCATTCTCCAGTGCAACTCTATTTAATCCTTCGATACCAAGATCACCAACGACATTCCCGTTATTCTTGATGAACAATTTTTCCCCTACTAATCGTCCTTCAGTCGCCTCTATCACAGTAACAAGAACGGGGTTTGTGGTCTCATTGATAGCTGACAGATAATCATTGAGGAGACTAGTCTGTTCCACGAGGCTTTGAGAACCCAAATAATCGATGAATAATCCCATGATCCCCCCGCAAACCATTCCTTCCTCTTGAGCCATGTCTGCGGTCATATTCAAATAATATATCTTAGAAGAGTATGCTGCTAAAACATTTAAGGCCTCCCGCCTAGCCTCAGCCTCACCACATCCGCCCCCGATGGTTCCTACTGTCGTCCCGTCAGCAAACACTAACATTTTGGCTCCAGGCTTACGGGGCGTTGATCCCAGCACACTGGTTACAGTGATCAGGGCCACATCCATGTTTTGATCAAGTGCTTTGTTTAGCCCTAGGTATATATCTTTTTCCATTAGCCTTGCCCCCCTAGCTCAACCTTCCATACGTCATGTAAAGGCATCTTGATTATTTGTTCTATTCTTGTCTGGATTCTTTCAGCATTACTCAACCTCAGTCTAATCTTTCTGAAAACCTCTTGATCGTTCTTATTCTGCTCCAAGAGGCCTGAGAATCTGACCTGGAGTGAAATAATCTGGTCGTCTATGACAAGTTTATCCGCTAAATAGACGATTTCTTTTTCTGTTAAGGCTTGGTCAGCAGGATTCAGGCAAATATCCGTATGTTCGGCGACAATTTCCGCTACCTCCGGATAGTTTACGAGCATTTTGGCGCCAACTTGTGCATGGTGGGGTTCACCTTTGGCCAAGTCATGTAACAACGCAGCTGCTCTGATTAATTCAAGGTTCATTTGACAACCAGACTTAATTAAATAGCTTCCCATTGCACTACTTAACTGAGCAACCTGCTTGCAATGATTAAACACCTTAACAGGAGTGTTTGCCTTCTTTATTATAGCATAACATTCTTCTTCTGAGGGGATCTGGGTATCTCCACAGTACTTCAGCATCTGCTGGTAGTCCTCCGGTGTGTCCATGTCAAGCAAAACACCCAGGTCATCAACCTCAACATCTATGGCATCATGTTCATACTGTTCTAATAAAGCCCTCATTCCTCCCGGTTTGTTCCAGGTCATTACTTTGTTCACATAGCGGCAGGAAATTAAAGGGGGATGTCCCCTCTTTCCCTGATAAGACGGATATATAATACCGAACTCCGTTGTGAAGAACGTGTTTTGAAGCTTTTCCAATGTATCCTGCTTTACGATAGGATTATCGACAGGTAATAGAAAAAATCCCTTTACCGCTGGTGATAAACTTTTAACCCCAGATGTAACTGAGGAGAACATCCCTTCGGAAAAATTCGGGTTAACGATGGTCTGAACCCCTAGTCTATCTATGACAGGAAACAATTCGTTTGCCCGATGCCCAACCACCACCCGGATATCTCTGATCCCATTATCCTGAAAACTGTGTACAGCCTGTTCTAATACAGTGCTCCCGCCCAACGATAAAAGTGGCTTGAAGCGTTTCATACGAAAAGAGTATCCTGCGGCAACTATGATTGCTGCTAAGGAAGCCTTAGCCTGTATATCCTCTTTTTCAGCCACATTAAAGACACTCCCTCTCTTATCTTGAATCTGTCGCTTAGCTGTACTTTTTCTGGATGTAACTACTGCGCCTGATTCAAGATAAAGGAACACCCGCAAGCTACCGTCCTGTCTAGCTTCCCTTACTACAGGGATTTCATCTAAAGCCTGATGAACATTTCTTTTTACTTCAAAAGATATAGGTCCCTTTAACTGAACATCGAGTTGCAACTGATTTTCCTTTTCTTGCATGCCCTCTGTTAGGGTTACCTCAAAATCGAGAACATTGTCGAGCGCAAACAAAACCTCATCAAAGTCCGCCATAGTTAGGAAATCGGCTTGGCTCAGATAAACCCGTTCTCTGGACTTTATCAGTTCCAGCCGCTTTAATACTGAGTGGCAGGCACAAGGGCCTAGAAGGAACCTTGACATATCACCAGTACGATAACGAATTAAAGGCATAGCTGATCTGGTCAAAGTCGTAAAGACTATCTCACCTGGTTGCCCGTCTACAACGGGCCGTCCTGAATTGGGATCGATGATTTCGATATAGAGGTCTGCTTCCCGGAGGTGGTAACCACAGAAACCCTCACATTCTACTCCGCCGCCCAGCCCCATCTCAGTCATGCCATAGTGATTAAACACCTTACACCCCCATGCACTTTCGAGTTCTTGTACAATAGCTTGGGGTACGTAATCGGTACTCAATAGAACCCTTCTCAAGCTCAGGGAGGGAGAGCAACCCTTGGAATCTTTAAACCTCACTAAGCTCAATACTTGCGTGGGTATCCCTACTAAAACATTGATATTGTCCCGTTTGATTTGCTCTATAGTTGCCTCGGGATTCGTAACCAGACCGTGGACAACCCCTATTACACCTGCTCTTTCTAAACCTAAGCGTAGTAAATCTCCGACGCTTCCCGGTATTTCCCCGGGCAACATGATCAAGACCCTGTCTTCGGGCCTTACCAAGGTTAACATGCCATGATGAAAGAAATCGATGGTCAATTCTTGATCTGCCTCAGTAAAGAACAGGCGTTTAGGTTTACCTGTTGTGCCAGAACTCTGTAAAGTGACGATCCTGTTGATCTCATTTTGGGAGACACACAAGAAATCGAGAGGATTATCTTTTAAATTTTCGGACGTGGTAAAGGGCAGTTTGTTCATATCCTGGAAACTTGATATCTTGCAATCTATTTTTGAGTACAGACGTTTATAGAAAGGGCTTTTACTGGTTACCCAGTCAAGCGTTTCCTGCAGTTTGGCCAACTGATAGTCCTCGATTTGCTTTCTGGTTAAACCTCCTGAACTATCTCCGGTAATTTTGTGCTTTATCCAGGGCTCAAGCGAGGTGGTTTGTATATCCAAGCCCTATCTCTCCCTCCGATAAATTGAGTGCCCATACTTATCCGTAAGGTTATAAGCGCAAAAAGGAATTAACTTACCTTCCGGGCTTACCACATGGATACAACAGTTTTTTAATCTGTCTATATCTAGATTCCACACATCTTGAAAGGCCATGCCACTGATGGAAAAGGCATAGGTTTTTAGCTGTTGGATTAGATTGTCCCAGGAGTTAGTACATGGAGACTGAATTGTTAACCTTTCTGCTCCTGACCATTGCCGGGCCACAAAGGTTCTTGTTTTTCTGGCTAATTCATCCGCTCGCTCTGGTCCAGCACAGCATGAATTGTTGATAATAGCTTTCAAGCTGCCATCTAGTTGTCTCGTGAAGTTGCCGCTAAAAGAGCAGCGGCCATTATGGGGTTTCAGGTTGGCTGCTTTGATGAGTCCATCCGTCTGTTCCTCAATGGCTTGAATGACTTCGGGGAGTGTGATCCTGTCTTGATCCAGGGGTTCTTTAGGAATTCTACCGAAATAACTGACAGGTTGAAAGTGCACCCCTCGGACTGCAGGAAGATTTTCCAAGGCAAACTTGATGATTCCTCCGATATTATGAGTATTTATCCCTGGTATCAGGGTAGGTACTAACACAACCCCAATCCCATGTTGAGCACAGTTCTCTATCGCTTTGGCTTTAACCTCAAAGAGCCTACGACCCCTGATTCCCTGATAAATCGAATCCTCTGTACCGTCAAATTGCAAAAACACGGAACTAAGACCAGCTTCCTTCAATCGGCCCACAAAGCCAGGATCTTCCGCCAGTCGCAAGCCATTCGTGTTGAGCTGGATGAAGTTAAAACCTAATTTCCTTCCCATCTCCAGTATTACCGGCAAGTCGTTTCTGAGGGTTGGTTCACCGCCGGATAACTGGATATTGACAGGACCACTGGCAGCAAGGACGTTTTTGTACCACCCTTCTATTACATCCAAGGAAGGTTCGTCAAGCTCCGTCCCTGCATTGGCAAAACAAAATTTGCAGTTTAGATTACAACGCTGGGTGACCTCTATCAAAGCCGTACAAGTCGTCTTATAATGGTCTTCACATAAGCCACAATCAAAGGGACAACCTTTCTCAACCTGTGTAAAACACTCCTTGGGTGGGGTTGGAATCGTAGGTCTGACCCATGAATCCCATTGAGGGCTACCACGCCAAAGCAGGGTTCGATAGTCACCATGTTCAGGGCAATGTTTTACCATATAAACCTTTTCCCCCTGAACCACTCTTTGAGCTGGAATCCTCGCTAAACATTCAGGGCACAAACTCTCTGTCGCGGAAATCATACCTTCGTCCATTACTTCCATGTGTTTACCTCTCTAACTGCAGTTTGCGTCCTTTTTGGCGATTAGCTGAAAATACCCCATCTTCGCTTGTTTAATCGCAGCCTGGGTAAGGCTAGGATCAACTGAGCCTGAGCATGAAGAAGACTTTAGCCAAAACTCGGTCATAGAGCCATGGGTCATGATTAGGTCAACTGTTAATTGCGTCAAAAGGTTCGTGTGATCACTCCAATTAACGATGTTGAACCCCTGTCCGAGTAACTTATTGATTAACGAATCCTTGGGCAATGCTCTGCGTATACATGAGTCGAGATTGAGCTCCTGAAGACCTTTGAGACCGTCAGGATTACGAGTATACACATCATTAATCACCAACCATCCTCCTGGTTTAAGCACCCTGAAAATCTCCTCTAGAACCTGATCCTGGTCCTCCATTACTGACAAAGCACACTCGGCGAACACTCCGTCCATATGGCTAGCCGGAAAGGGTAAATCTGCTCCCAGCCCTCGAATCAGGTTTAAGCCTGGATTCTTCTTTCTCCCACTCTCTAACAGCACCTCTGAAGAATCTAACCCTATGGCCTGGAGCTCAAACACTGAAACTAAACGTTCTACCGTTGCACCGCTGCCGCAGCCTACATCTAAGACCCTCGCGTCCGAGAGAAAGTCACAGCTTCTGACTCCCAAGTCGGTTAAGAAGAACCCACCCGGTCTCAAAGTATCGCCTGTGGTCTGGCGCAATAGTTCACTCTCATACAATTTAAAAGCATCGTTTTTCAAAGTTTATCCACTTCCGACTTCTAAACTTCCGACTTCTGACCTCTGTATTAGTCCTCATCCGTTGACTCAGGGTCTTCTGTATAGGTTGCCAAAATCTCTTGCACCTTACTAAAGGTCGTTGATACAATATTGCCGCATTGCACAGGATACTCATCGCCCTCATCCAGGGAGTGATCTAAGATCCCATCGCAATCGATACTGCCATGGACTTCTTCAAACCACTCCATCAAATCATTGATCATAACGTTAATTTTGGCGTGAGCGAATTCGATGGGAGTTCCCTTCCCAACGTTTAAACCAATTAAACATGCCCCCCCGGTTAGTGCACCACAGGTTTTTCCCGACCTGCCTATTCCTCCACACAAACCTTGCATTGCTTTAATTAAGTCGGGGTTTTCTTTTCCTTGTTCATCTAAACCTAGGATTAACATAATTTGGCTACAGCAAAATCCCTGAGTAGCTAATTGAAACATTCGAAAGGCATCGACCGTCATCTTGCTACCCCCTCTTATCCACTCTCCCACTTCTATAAGTGGGAGTTTCCGGTTCTACTTCACTTATCCTCAAGGCTTTGTTCCACTTCGAACATCTTGCCTAAAGCTAAGTCTTCGGTAATCAGAACCAAGTCACAGCTTAAGCATTTTAGTTCTTCAACTCTAAGATCATTTCCTAGATATGTTATTCTTACCGTACCATGCTTTAGTTCACCACCACATTTTCCGCACTTCCACACGGGTTTGGGCGGTAGATTTGCTGTCTGATTCATGGCTTCACTTCCTCGACAATTTCCATCCGGTGGCTATAGGCGTTTAAGACCACAAAACCATCCTCCTGAGGTTGGTATTCAACCCAATATGTCACTCTAGCTGGTCGGAAATAGGCTAAATAGTTTCCGTTATCCGGATTGATAAATTTTCTTCCCGTGCGTTCCGCATGTTCTATTACCTGCTGAACATCTTCGATTAAAATTAGTCTTTCTTCCATAATATTTCTTATTTGTTCATTACATATTATTTTTATAGTCCTATAACCCCTTTCCTTTTCCTGCGGCGTTTGCCAGAACTTACGCAGTAACTTTCTTTTTAGTCTGGCCCGCTGCTCATGTCGTTGAGAAAATCCCGAATCAGGTCTGGTAGCAGCCTTTTGCAGATCATCGGCAAAAATGAGGTCTAATAAATGAAGTGTACGTTTACCATGAGCAGCAAATCTATCTCTACACATGGCACAGTAGGCTACATAGTCTGTAGTGCTTTCTTTTATCCTGTTTTCTACAATCTGCTGCGCAAGTCCTGGATTAGCGAAGACTGTCAGGCCGCCAAAGCCGCAACACTTGGTTAGTTCTTTACTATAAGGCAATTCTTCAATTTCATAGCCTAGCCTGAGTAAGATATGGCGAACTGCTGCCTGAATTCCTTGTTCGTATCTAGTAGTACAGGGATCCTGTACAGCGACTTTAGCGCTATTTGCATCAGCCCTTTGAATGGGTAAATCCATATCTTTCATGAGTTCCCAAAGCGATACAACCCCCGGTAATTTTTCTCGAAACATGCTGTGACAGGTAGAGCAAGCGACGATCAACTGCGGTTTACCCAAGCTCTCCCATTCTGCAACCATCTCCTCGAAGCTGGTTTGAAACTGTCCCAGATCACCGCTCCAATGTGCAGGAGCGCCACAGCAGCGCAACATCAGCCCTACTCCTCCGGCAAGCTGTTCTGTTAAATAGGTATAGACTTTTTCCACATGTTCCGGAGATGAACCGCTTAATTGGCAGCCTGGAAAGAAAACGTAGTTGCTGGAATTAAATCCTGGTTGATGTCTCGTCAAAGCAAATTGACCACTGTTACTAAAAGCCATATCCCGTAGGGCAAAATCATGGGCGGAGGTCGGCATTTTTCCTCTCCTAACCATACTTTCCCGGGATGCAAGGCAAATTTGCCCCATGTCTAGATCATTCGGACATACTTCAGCGCACAACCCACACTGCATGCAGGAATTAATCAACTTGTTGGCGTGGCGTTTGCCCATGACGATGGATTCATTATTATATATTTCCCGCAGATATTTTTTGGGATAACCACCATAGAACTCTAAATATTTGCAGGCTTTCACACATTCAAGGCATTGACAATTTAGACACCTACCGGCTTCCTGGACGGCTTCTTCGCCAGTGTAACCTACGGCTTCATGACTCATGGGTACAGTAGGCAGGGATGGGATTCCGTTCAGGTTGACGAATAGATTCGATTCGAAGGCCCCTTCGCGGTCGCGAGAGGCAGTTAGAGACGCTCCTTGCAGATATCTATCGATGGATACTGCACCTCTCCGGCCATCAGCAACAGCATTGATTGGAGAATCATTGCCAAGCTGTCCACCAGCAAATACACCTGCTATTAGCGTAGTGCAGCTGATCGGGTCAACCCTGCTATTCTCACCCAACAGTTCCAAGGCGTCTTCTGATTGAGCAGCAACGCCAATATATAAAGCATCAAACCGTTCTTTTAGTCGAGACAAATCCTGTTGGGTTATTTCTGTATTACACTCAATTGTCACATTGGGACGGTTCAAAACTGAAAGTTCGTTTTCAATTACCTGAGCCGGAAGTTGTTGTTCAGGATAGTTCCGCAAGTTTCCGCCCAAGCGATCAGATTTTTCAAATAGAGTCACGCTGTACCCTTTCCGTGCTAGGTCATAGGCTGCCGTCAGGCCTCTTAACCCACTGCCGGCCACCGCAACGGTCTGGCTTTTTGGAGTAACAGGTCCGACTTTGATTTTGGGCGGATGGTTTTCTAGACAGAATCTTTCTAAGTTAGAAATAGATACGCTTGCACCGGCATCTTTACGTTTACACACATCCTCACAGGGGTGATCACAAATCCTGCTAATAATTCCCGGAAAAGGCTGCTTCTGCTGTAGTATTCCTGCGGCGCTTTTCCAGTCTTGACTTTGCATGGCCAGCATCAGCTTACGAGCGTCCACATGGATCGGACACCCTGCTGTACAAGCAGGAGGATTTTCTTGGGTACACTTACTTTCTAGCCTTCTCAGTTCACCCTGATCCATAGCAGCACCAACTTCTTTATCAAAATATCTACGGTGTGGGTAACCACAGGGAACCTAAACTTGAAGAACCCACCCCCACTTAAAGAAGTGAGGGTCTCGAAAACTGGATCAACAAATTTTGGGTCCCCTCTGGTAAAACTAAAATTACAGAGCCTTTAATCCGGCAAGTACCTTTTCGGGTAGAGCTGGTAACCTAGTAATTCTTACCCCGCAAGCGTTCGTTATGGCATTTATGATCGAAGCATGAGGAGAGGTCAGCGGTGCTTCACCAACGCCAGAAGCTCCGAAAGGACCGTGTTCTCTTGGAGTCATAATATAATCGACGACAAGCTTGTCAGGTACGTCTTTAATATAGGGCAGGCCGCAGCTAATCATATCGATATGCTTCTTAAGATCTTCGAAGTCTTCGCTGAGGGCCAAGCCAAGACCTTGTACCATTCCACCTAACATTTGCCCGTCAACGACGAGCTTATTAGCCAGCGTACCAACATCAAATATTCCGTTCATGCCCAGAACCTTGGTTTTACCTGTCGGGACATCGACTTCCACTTCAGAGAGGAATGCCGCGTACATATAAGTAGTGAAGGGGGCTCCTTGTCCGGTTTCGAGGTTACAACCATTATACCCAGCCGGAGTGCTATATTTGCCAACAAAGTGGGTTGGTAACCCTGCAGCAACCTGTTCAGCATAGGTACGGTAAGTTCCATCGGATTTTTGAATGGCTTTTAACAGCTCCTCGCAAGCAATTTTGATGGCGTTGCCGGTCATAACTTGCGAACGGCTGCCACCGGCAGGTCCGCTGGCGGGAACTTTAGAGGTGTCATTCATGACCAATTTAATTTGTTCGGGTTTAATTCCCATGGGAAGCAAAGCCTCATGGGAAGTCGCCAGTGTCCCCATGTCGGCACCTTGACCGTGATCTTCCCAACCGTTGGTAATTGTGACCCCTGTTTCCGTATAATCAGCCCAAGCCTCAGAACCATCGGGGTTATCCAAGCCGGCACCGTAGGCGCCGAGAGAGATACCGACGCCGCGTTTCTTGTCGGCAGTGGATTCAGCTTCGGCCTTTTTCTTAGCTGCATCATAGAGAGGCTTAAGTTTATCCATTATCTCTACCATAGTATATACGTCAGGCTCACAGCCGGTAGGAGTTGTATCACCAGGTCTGTAAACGTTTTTGTAACGCAGTTCAAAGGGATCCATCCCTAGCTTTTCTGCCAGTTCATCCATCAATACTTCCGTTGCGAACAGGCTCTGCGGAGATCCGTAAGCTCGGAAAGCCGAACCCCAAGCATGGTTTGTGCAGACAGTGCGTCCATTGCTCCGAATATTGGGAATCATATAACTTGCACCAATGAATTGGCTGCCCCGCAGGGTAACCAGATCGCCAAACTCAGAATACGGACCATGATCGACGCTCCAATCGGCTTCCATGGCAACCAGTTTACCTTCTTTAGTAGCCCCGTATTTAAGATTGATGAAGAACGGTGAACGTTTCCCGGTGTAAGTAATTTGTTGATAGTAGTCAAACTCCAAGAATACAGGTTTACCTGTGGCCATCACAGCTACGCCAAGTAAGGCTTCTATGGTTGGGCTGAACTTATACCCAAAGGTTCCGCCAGCGGGATTTTGTACTATAACCAATTTGTCTAGTTCCAGTCCGAGCCCCGGGGCAATCATAGCCTGATGGAGATGAATGCCGATACTCTTGGAATGAATCACTACGCGGTCCTGATCATCAATATAGGCAAAACCAACGTCAGGCTCGATGGGCAGGTGGGGCTGGCGTCCTACATAGAAGTCGTCTTGAACAATTACATCAGCCTTTTCCATCAGAGGAGCTGTATCCTCGCCTTTAATCACCTTGGTCTCCCAATAAACGTTGGGAGTTCCGGGATGAATCTCGATAGCGTCGTCTGCCATGGCTGCAGGGGCGCTCATGTAAGCAGGGAGAATTTCCAACTCTACCTTAACTTTGTCAACGGCGGCTTGAGCATGCTCAGCGGTATCGGCAGCTATAATGGCAATGGCGTCACCAAATTGGAACACTTTTTCGTCGCAGAGGATTGGTCGGTCCCAACCATCCCCTTTGTTATTCGGGAAGGTGATTAAGCCGGTAATCCTGTTTTTGCCTTTGACATCTTTATGAGTGATAACTTTATAGACACCAGGCATTTTTTCAGCCTCAGAAATATCGATAGATATAATATTGGCATGAGAAACCTTGGCCTGAACCAGTTTCAACTGCAAAGTACCACAAGGCATTTTAACCCCTAAATCTGCGCCATAGTCACAAGTACCGGTAACCTTGGCCAAAGCGGATGGACGAATGTAATTGCTGCCCCAGATCGAGCCACTGGACGGCAGTTTTTCCCATAGATCTTCGGTCTTCATCTCCCCGCGAATCAACTTGGCAGCAGTTATAACCGCGTCAACCAAGGGTTTGTAGCCTGTGCAACGGCAGGCATTTCTGTGTTTTTGGAACCAGTCGCGGACGTCTTCTCTTGTAGGATTGGTATTTTCATCTAAGAGCTGTTTAGCAGAAACAATAAATCCGGGACTGCAGAAACCGCATTGAGCAGCTCCATGGACCATCCAGGCCAGCTGTACGGGATGTAAGTTCTTCTGGGTACCTACGCCTTCAATCGTAGTAATCTGAGCATCATCGGCAATCCGTTTCATTTTTGTAACACAGGAACGAATGACTTTTCCATCCACAATCACAGAACAAGCACCGCATTGAGCTTTTCCACAGCCTATTTTAGTTCCGGTCATGTGCAATTGTCCCCGCAACACATTGGCTAGGGTAACTTCCCCATCGACAATTAATATCTGGGGGATACCGTTAATGACGACATTTTTTTTAATCAATTTTTCCCTCTCCTTTTGATTAAATTCGTTTGCTACAAGGTTACTTCATTGAGTTCTACCTGTTATTTTGTGTTAAAATTCTCAGACCACTTTCATTATATTGAGCTTAGTATTGGTCACCAGTAAAGCAAATTTCCCCACCCATCCATCTAATGAACAACTGACAAATCTGACCTCCCATTCTTTTTTGTGCTTGCCAGTAATGGCTTTGTTTTAGTTTGGTTTACTTTGTTTTAATTCGCTTTACTTGGCTCAGTTTATAACATATGCAATATTCATGCCAATAATACGAACTCATTGTTACACTCCATTTCGTCCACTTCAAACTACCTTATTATTTCAAATATTTTATTTAAATTTTCACTAAGTTTATTTGAGATCTTATCATTAGGATATCATTAATCCCTTGACCTCCTATTAATAATACTGTACCATGCAAGTGGGACAGATTATTTTCCCCACAGTCTGCCCATGACCTCTGACAGTTTCAACCACTCTTAGTGTATTGTAAGTGAACACACCTTACATGATGTATTGGAGGATATCCCCATGGAAAAAATCAAAGTGCAGGATTCTGTTGGTGCTATTCTAATCCATGACATGACTCAGATTATCCCTGGTGTCGTTAAAGGTCCGCGTTTTCGCAAGGGGCATGTCATCCAGGAAGAGGATATTCCTGTTCTTCTTAGTATGGGTAAAGAGCATATTTTTGTTTGGGATCAAACACCCGGGCTGATCCATGAAAATGAGGCTGCGGAGCGCCTCGCCCACGCAGTAACTGGTTCTGGACTGGTCCTCGACGAGCCTAAAGAAGGAAAAATAACCATAACCGCTGCCCACGACGGACTACTTTATTCCTCTGTAGGCGGCATTTTGGCCTTGAATACATTAGAAAATATCATTCTCGCTACACTTCATAATCACTATCCCGTCAAAAAAGGAGATAAAGTCGCTGGAACCCGAGTCGTACCTCTGATGATTGATGAATCAGTGATTATCGAAGCAGAACGGATTGCTCAAACATTATCCGCTCCAATTTTGGAGGTAAGACCTCTTAAGCACATGAAGGTGGGCATCGTAACCACCGGAAGTGAAGTTTATCATGGACGGATACAAGATAAATTCAGCCCAGTACTGCGTACAAAAGTTGAAAGCTGGGGATCTGAGGTCCTTGCGCAAACCTTGGCTAATGATGATGTGTCCTTGATCCAAAGTTCTATAAGGGATCAAATTAATCAGGGGGCTGAAATGATCTTAGTGAGTGGTGGCATGTCCGTCGATCCGGATGACGTCACTCCTACGGCTATCAAAGAAATGGGAGCAGAACTTATCACTTATGGTGCGCCTGTATTACCGGGAGCTATGTTTTTGCTTGCCTATATCGGAGATATACCCATTATGGGATTACCTGGTTGCGTCATGTATGCTAAGACAACCGCCTTCGATCTAATCGCTCCGCGTATACTGACAGGAGAGCGTCTGACGCGCCAAGATATTGTCAAACTTGGTAGCGGTGGTCTTTGTCTCGACTGCCCAGTCTGCATTTACCCGCGCTGTTCTTTTGGCAAGTAAGGGCACGATACTTCGTGTCCCTGCTGCTCTTCGCATATCAATACAAACCCGCACAAAAAGCACCTCCCCAGTATCTAGGGAGGTGCTTTTTAGACGCCAAAAGAGCCCTTCGCCCGAATTAGACGAAAGACCCTTTATGCGTCAATGAGCCAGTTGATAAGGCGTGAAGCAAATAGCAATGGATCACGATAGTCTCCAGTACGATAGTCTCCAGTGGAGAGTATCGCCGA
>LADV01000130.1 GCA_000961805.1 Peptococcaceae bacterium BRH_c23
GTGGACTGGAATCTCGAATTATCTCATATTGCTAAAGTTAATGAAGAGAAGAACGGACCTGCTTTACTTTTTGAAAATGTAAAAGGTTACAAAAATCCGGTGTTTGTTAGTGCTCTATCGAGTACCCAGCGTTTAGCGATCGCTATGAATATGCCGGTCAAGACTACTATGACCCAAATGGCTAGAGAATGGGTAGATAGAACTAAAGAACTAATACCCCCTGTGTTTGTTGAAAGTGGACCGATTAAAGAAAATATCGATATAGGTGACGACATTAATTTGTTCAAATTCCCAGTTCCGAAATTTTACGAAATGGACGGCGGTCGATACATTGGAACCTTTGTTTGTGTTTTAACTAAAGATCCGGATAACGGGTGGATAAATATCGGTACCTACAGGATGCAAATTCTTGATGAAAAAACCTGTGGAATCATGCTGATCAAAGGAAAACATGGTGACTTGCACCGGATGAAATATGCTAAACTTAATAAACCAATGCAAGTAGCCGCAGTCATCGGATATGATCCGCTGATGTTCTTAGCTTCCAGTACGCTCATTGGTGCCGGGGAAGATGAGTACAACTACATTGGCTCTTTGCGTGGCCGTCCTGTGGAAGTGGTTAAAGGGGAATTCGTCGACTTACCTATTCCGGCAGCAGCAGAAATGGTGATTGAAGGGGAATTATGGCCCGAGGAATTACGTGCAGAAGGACCGTTTGGTGAATATACCGGTTACTATTCGGGAAAAGGCACTGTTCCCAGACACTATATTAATGTTAAGGCTGTTACTTATCGTAACGATATGGTTTTCCACGCCACGACTGTGGGAAGGCCGGTAACTGATACCCACATGATTCAGTCAATGAACCGAACTTCAACATTATGGTCTGATCTCGAAGCGATGAAAATTCCCGGCATTCAATCAGTTTATATTCCACCTGAGTCTTCGGGAAGATTTATGGCGATCGTCTCAGTAAAACAAATGTATCCCGGTCATTCCAACCATGTTGGAAATGCGGTAATTGCTACTTCTACGGGGTCGTATGGACTAAAAGTCGTAATTGTTGTCGATGATGATATACCGGCTGATGATATGGGCCGTGTTATTTGGGCCATGAGTACAAGAATGGCTCCAGAACGTGGAGTTCAGATCATATCACGCGGCCGTTCGACGCCTTTGGACCCATCTTTACCCATTGGAAACAGGGATATAACCTCCAGAATTATCATGGACTGCTGTATTCCCTATGAATGGGAGGAAAAACCTATTAATATCAAATTGAGTGATACCGTCTTAGATATGGTAAAGTCAAAATGGCTTGATTATGGCTTTAAGGAGTAACTATACCCCAAAAATAGAGTTCACTACTATTTTCCCTCAGAAGATACTTAATGTATAATATTAAAGAATGCTTACTTCAGAGGGGTATTTAAACCCTACCTTAAAATTAAGTTAAGTTATCCGGGAGCTAACCGCTACTTAAGAGGTGGGACTCTTAATGGCGGTTGGCCTCTAATAAGCTGGAGATTTAAACTTATAGTAATCGAGTGAATGATATATATATAGTATTTTGCGTGTTTGCTAACAGTATTATGGCCGTGGGGTTGTAAAGAGGTAGATAAAGATGGATAACGACGATAAAGAGAGTAAACTATCCAGGCAGGTTCGCAAAAAGGAACATATTGAATTTGCGATGAAGGCTGCTGTAGAATCAAATGGAAGCAACGGTTTTTCCGATGTTCATTTGCTTTATGAGGCCTTGCCAGAATTAAATCTTGAGGAGATTGACACTACCCTTTACTTTTTAGGCAAGAGGCTAAATGCTCCACTATTAATAAATGCTATAACGGGAGGGCATCCAGACGTTAAACACATCAACCGAAGTTTGGCAAAGGTGGCTGCTCGGACAGGAATCGCAATGGCTGTTGGCTCTCAGATGGCTGGGTTGGAAAATTCGGATGTTCAAGATACGTATAAAGTTGCCCGCGATGAAAACCCAGATGGAGTTTTATTGGCTAATGTAAGTGCACTCACTTCGTGGATAATGGTAAAAGAAGCTATCGAAATGATCAATGCGGACGGGGTTCAATTACATTTAAATGTGGCTCAGGAACTGGCTATGACTGAGGGAGACAGGAATTTCAGGGGTACATTAGCTAATATCGAAAGAATAGTAGCGTTATCAAATGTACCTGTTATTGTCAAAGAGGTTGGATTTGGTTTGTCCCGTGAGACGATTAAGAAAATCCATGATACTGGGGTGCGGTACATCGATACTGCCGGAAAAGGGGGAACGGATTTTATTCAGATTGAAACTATGCGTTCGGGTCAGGACTACCTAGGGCACTACCAGAATATCGGTATATCTACAGCTGCAAGCCTTATAGAAGCCCAAAGCTTAAATTTACCGCTTAGTATTTTGGCTTCCGGCGGTTTTAAAGGTGGGAGTGATGTAGCGGGAGCACTTGCTTTAGGGGCACAATTGGTAGGGTTTGCAGGGCATTTCTTGCAGGTTCTATTCGAAAGTACTGAGCAAGGTCTTAACGAACGAGTCGATAGAATCATAGATCAGTTAAGACGAACGATGTTAATGGTCGGGGCCTCTAATTTGAAAGAATTGGCTGGGAAACCCGTGGTTATTACGGGAAGTACTGCAGAATGGCTAACCTGGAGGGGTATAAAAAGATGAGCGAAAAGGCCCAAAGGTTGCTTAATTACCTAGAAAAACATAACACAATGATCCTTTCTACATATGGGGAAAACGGACCGTGGGCAACCCCCGTTTTTTTTATTAATCACGGATTTCGTATCTATTTCTTATCGGAACTTACGTCTATACACAGCACTAACTTGCGCGAGAAATCTCTATCTGCCGCGGTGATTACCGAAGACTATGAGGATTGGAAGAAAATACAAGGCATTCAATTGCAAGGGAATGCTTACTTAATTACTAACTTAAAGAAGGCGGCGCTGCTCTTAGCTTCATATTGTAAAAAATATCCTGCAGCTCTGCACATTTTTCAGACTCCAGGCGCCTTTAAGGGAGTTCCCAATGCTCGTTGGCACTGTCTAGTCCCTCATTATTTGAAATTCACGGATAACACAGAAAAGTTCGGTCATCGTTTAGAGTTAGAATTAAAAGTTATTAAGCGCGATAATGAGTTTGATTATGAAGAGGATAGTGCCATGGGAGGACTTGTATGATAAATATTATTTATGCTGTTCCGGAAAATCATGGCACAGTTGATCGAATTGTTAGAACTAAAGCAAACAAGGATGTTAAATTTGAATTAGTTAAGAAAGTGGATATTGAGGACTTGATTGATTCTTTCGTTTTGTCTACGAATAATCAAATAACCGTGCTGGAAGTCAAAGAAATATTTGATAGTCCGATCCAAACCATGACAGTAGAGTCTGATCAGGGAGACGAGATGGTCGAAAAGAAAAAAAGACTAACGCGCCAGGAGACCGCAGAAATGCTTGGTATAAGTCGCACCACCTTGTGGAGAAAGTCCAAACAAAACCAGTGATGGAGTGAAATAGCGCCACTGAAAAAACGTGTTAAGATCAGGGAAAAGCCTTAGCTATTCCCTGATCTTAACACGTTTTATTCTTAAATTCTTAAGTTTTACAAGCGGTTGGAAACGGAAACACCTACAAAATCTACAAAATTTCTGACGAAAGGAATTTTGTAGGAATCACTGTTGCAAATCATCCACGTATTACGCGTAAAGGGCGTATTATCTTTAGTGTACATACGTTGTTTATATAATCCAACAGTACTTTCAATGAATTCGGGTACAAGAAAAATACCGTAGCCCAGCCCATTAGCAATCATTGGCTTTTTTAGAACTGTGAAATTTGGTTCTGTTTAGAGCAGATTACCTTTCTGGAATAATACTGTATAATGCGTGGTTATGGTTTGTTCGCTACTAGCCCATGTGGTATATTATAGGAGTGTTTTTAGCCATGACAATATTATCAGTTGTGTTAGAAAACTGTTTAATTTTAAAAAGCACATAATTGTTTAAAGCATTAAGGAGTGTATCGTATGCCAGTATCTGTAAAAAATATTTTTTGTGTAGGTCGAAATTATGTTCAACACGCTCAAGAACTTAACAATGCGGTTCCACAATCCCCATTGTTGTTTACTAAGCCAACCCATTCTTTAGCTGAGGCTAATGGCCGTGAGATAATCTTTCCGGGAGATCGAGGCCAAATTCAATATGAAGTAGAACTCGTATTCCATATTGCAAGACAATATGAGCCTGGAATTAAGCTAGATGACCTAGTGGACCAAATGGCTATAGGTATCGACTTTACCTTGCGTGATGTTCAGATAGAGTTAAAAGGGAAAGGCTATCCCTGGGTACTAGCCAAAGGGTTTATCAACTCGGCCGTAATCACCCCTTGGCAGCCTTTTGCTGGACTTAAAGCTATGCTGGATGTAGTTTTTTCTTTAGACAAAAATGGACAAGAGGTTCAACGGGGTACTATGAAAAATATGATTTTTGACTTACCGACAGTCATTGAATATACTGCACTACACCTTGGACTTGGGCAAGGGGATATCATTTTTACGGGTACTCCAGCGGGAGTGGGGCCGGTACTTGACGGGGATCGTTTTGCTTGTAAATTGGCTGATCAAGAATTGGGGAACTGCATCATAAAGCTCTCGAAATAAGAATATGGACTTTAATCATTTAAACGATAGTATAGGGTTGTAACAAACTTCTGTTTTGAAGTAGGTTACAACCCTATTTTTGCAGCGCAATGCAACTAAGGCGATAGCCTTCGCTAAAGGCTAGGTTCCTTTTCCTTTTTACTTGACTGATTCTCTTAATTCCGGGACTAGATTTGGTGGTTCTTTTCCCATAAGCGCTCTGACGAGATTTTCGGCTGCTAGCATCGCCATATCAAAACGCGTTTGGGCCGTGGCCGATCCAATGTGAGGGATAGTTACAACATTTTGCATCCCTAAGAGTGGATTATGGGGTTCAATGGGTTCCTTACTATATACGTCAAGTCCAGCTCCAGAAATTTTTCCCTCCGCAAGTGCTTTTATGAGGGCATTTTCATTAACTGTCTCTCCACGTGAAGCATTAATAAAAATTGCTGACCGTTTCATGAGGTTAAATTCTCTATCGCTCATTATATTTACCGTTTTAGGGGTAAGGGGGGTCATAAGGACAACAAAATCCGACTCCTGAAGTAACTGTTCCATGGAACAGTGCTCAACACCCATTCTATTTTCGACATCAACTTTTCGCGTACGGTTACAATAGAGGATACGCATTTTAAAGCCGAATTTTGCCCTTTCTGCTATGCATTCTCCAATTCTACCCATACCTATGATCCCGATTGTCCTATGATGAACATCAGTGCCAAACAGTTCTTCTCCAACGACCCCTCGCCACTGACCTGCCTTTACAAATCGATCTAGTTCGGGAATCCGGCGGGCTGTTGCTATCATCAAGCCTAATACCAAATCTGCCACAGTGTCGTCAAGGACAGTGGGAGTATTTGTTCCAATTATCCCTCTAGACTTCATGGCTCCCAAATCAAAGTTGTTATATCCAACAGAGATATTACTTACAACTCTTAATCTTGGAGCAGAATCCAGTAATTCTTGATTTATGTATTCTCTGTTTGTCAAAAGTCCATCCGAGTTCCCAATAACTTTTAGGAGTTCATTACGAGGAATAAGTCCTGACCCATTCCATGTGTCGTAGTCACAATATTGATCGATATAGTCTTCCACTTCCTTAGGAACTTTCTTAGCAATAAAAACTTTTGGCCTCATCTTATTCTCCCTTACTTATAGTTTATATTATTATAAAGTAGAAACATACTGGGATACAAGGAGTTGATTTCTAAAAACAAAAGAGCTGCCTTCAGACTGAAGTAGCTCCTTTGTTTAGGACTAGCGGGTTTTAACCATGGTTAGTGACGATTGTGTACGGGTTAAAATTTCTTTAAGCTCTGCTCTTTCTACCTCTCCAATAGGGAGAAGAGGGGGGCGGGGATCTCCTCCATAATAGCCGAGCATATCTAAGGCGGCTTTAAGGCCGGCAATCCCAAAGCGAGCAGTCACCGCTGCATTGCTCGCGATCTGGACAATGTTTCCGCCGCTATCCTTGATACCCATGATGTTGGGATGCTGAGCCAATTCAGCAACGAGTTTGGCGGATAAATTGATTCCTGTATTACCCGGGAGACATAGTTTAGGCCTCATAATTACGATCACCTGACCTTTATAAATTTGACCCAAAAGCGAGAAGATAACTCTCTACCATAAATAATTATAATGACCATACCTATCCCATATTATAGGGTAACTATAACACATGGAGTCAATCAAAAACTATGGAATTGACTTTAGCTTTTCATGTATTCTTCTGTTGAAGATAATACAGTATTCTAGGGGGATTGGGTAAAAAAACACGTTGAAAAAACGAGTGAGAGGGTTTATAGTGAATGATGTTTATTGGCTAGGGGAATTCCCCTAGGCCATCTGGAAATAGAAGGGACGTTGAAACCCATGATCGTCATGGCGAAAATTCTAAGCACCTTGATCCTTGTTATTTGGCTTCTGCGGAGGCGCGTTCAAATCGGGTATGCTATGTTAGCAGGCTCGATTATCTTATTCTTAATTGCTTCGCCCACCTGGGAAAAAGCATCTGCTTCACTTCAAGCTACCTTACTGGAAATAAGAACCTGGGAAGTCATGCTAGCGATGTTTTTCGTCATGTGCCTTGAGCACCTTCTACGCACGAGTGGAACCATAGAAGGTTTTATGAAGTCTATGAAAACAATGCTGCGCAGTGATCGCGTCCTACTCGCTCTCATGCCTGCTTTCTTGGGCTTACTTCCCTCGTTGGGTGGAGCAATTTTCTCGGCACCCATGGTAGAGCACGCTAGCAAAAGGTACCATCTTACTCCGGAAAACAAGGTTACTATTAACTATTGGTTTCGCCATATCTGGGAATATTCGAATCCTATTGTTCCTGCCTTAATCCTCGGTAGTCAAATATCATCTATTCCCTTAGGCACCTTAGTAACTCACATGGTAGGATATACATTCTTGGCACTGATCCTGGGTTGGATATTCCTTCTAACAGGGGTAAAATTCCGCCCTCAAAAGCAACTGGAAAATCAAACCAAGCTTGAAGTTTCTGCTTCGCTAGAAGCCACTCTTGTTGAATCCACTTTGACTAAAACTTCTTGGCACTCTGTGCGGTATATACTCCTGGCACTTGGCCCAATTATCGTAAACATCATCCTCGTGGTCACCTTTCATTTGAGTGCAGCGGTTTCCATGGGATTAGTCGTCCTCGCAATGATTGTAATCTTGCGCTTACGATGGAAACAAGTGATCCGTATGATGATTAATTCATTTGAGAAAAAACTCCTTTTGGGAATTCTCAGTATCATGTTCTTTCAAAATGTCCTAACGGCCTCAGGGTTGGTGCAGGAACTTGTTGCGCTTTTACAAGGCACAAATCTTCCCATCGCAATCATGCTTGGACTCAGTGCTCTGATGGTCGGAATCCTCACTGGGTCCCCCCAAGCCGTTGTTGCGATCACTTTCCCGATTATTGCAGCTCTTGCACCAGGTAGTATTAATACAGCTACCACCGCGTACATCATGGGTATCGCCGGAGCGATGCTCTCGCCGGCGCATCTTTGCCTAATTGTAACGGGGGAATACTTCAAAGGAGACATCTTTAAGTCGCTACGCCCTGTACTGCTTCTCGAAGGCATCATCCTTATGATTGTTATGGTAACTTACTTTGTATAAAAGGGCATACTGATAGAAGAATGACAAAGGAAGCTGCGCTAATCATTAGATGATGCATCTCAAGCTCTTTTGGAACTTGACAATACTACGTTAATTCCATTCATGCTCATCGAAACGGATTATAAGAGAAATAGGAAATAGGTCTGAAATAAAGAGACAATGGTGCCATCTAGCATCATTTCCTTAGGATATCCTGTCGAAACTATACAAGCTACGGACCGATACGATGAAACCTGTATTCATCGAGAAATTTGGTGAAACTGCCATCCGAATGTGATTTAGGGTGTTCAAAAGCCCTCTTGGGCCGTAATAATTCACGGTACAGAGGGCTTTATCTTTATATTGCTATACTTTTGGGGCGAGCATTTGAAAAAAACGCTTAACACTAATACCGGTTACCACGTGGTAACCGGTATTAGTACATATTCAATCTCTAATATCTGCGTGCCCCGAGGTAACGGGAGGCGTAAAAGCTATCACTAAGGCTTGATACTTTTACATTACTATTAGGGTTACTGGCATGAACAAAACGTCCTCCTCCGGTATAAATGCCCACATGTGATGCACCCTTAGCATAGGTTGTAAAGAATACTAAATCACCGGGCACAAGACCATCTCTGCCCACTGCAGTTCCTGAAGCGAATTGGCTGAACGATGTACGAGGGAGGGATATCCCAGCACCTGCCAAGACATACTTGGTAAAACCTGAACAGTCAAAGCCACTGCGTGTTGTTCCGCCAAAAACATAGGGCGTCCCTTGCAAACTAAGGGCGAAATCTACGATGCTTGAAGAACCACCGCTTCCACGAGAAGCTGCGTAAGCGACAGTGACAGGCCGACTATTGGGGCCTTTAGCGATTACTTGATTGACAGGAGCTTGAATGACTTTTTCATCGACTACCTGCTTAGTAACGTCAATCCCATTCTTTTGCACATAAGAATATGTAACTAATTTTGAGCCATTACTACCTTGAGTAATGACTTTTGTTTTGCCGTATCCTAAACTGTTATCAGATTTTGTTACGACATCATAGGGGATTGTCTCTGGACCCGAATAGGTTCCCTGACTCACGACAGTAAGATAGGGTGTTGAATCCACAAGCTTAATAATTTGGCCGGGTTGCAACTTTGTATCTTTAGTTGCTCCTGGATTACCGGCTAATACTTCATCTGTCAACATATTATTTTTGCGCGCAATAAGCCACCAAGAATCGTTGGCTAGGACAGTATAATCCTTTGTCCTTATTTTACCATCAACTAACTTCTTAAAAGCTTGATCAACTTGGATCATTTGATCTGGTTGGACCTCTGTCTCTTCGACATGAACCTCTTCGGCAAAACTAACCGAAGTGACCTTATTTTCCTCACTGGGTTTAACATAATAGGATTCATAGTCTTTAAGAACTTTATCGGAATCTTCTTTGCTGGGTAAAACTGCAATTACAGAACCATCTGCTTCTAACTTATAACCATCAAGATAAAATCCCAATTTATCTTCCAATGTCTGTTCGCTTAAAGCAGAGTCATCATAGGCTGTTCGATTTACCCTAACCTTTTCATAGGTAATTTGGTCATGGGTTTTGGCAATCAGCCCGAAGGGCTTGCCATGTTCTTCTAGAATCGTTTCAACCAGATTATTACCCGTATTAACATCACGAACTAAGCCAATCTCTTGACCGTTAATCATTACGACAGCCGCAGAAGTCGTTGTCGAAAGATAATTGGTCAGTCCTCCAGTTAGGATAATTGTAATTGCTAGACCACCGATGACTTTCGGTGATTTCCATGATATTTTTTGGAGAGTGTTACGGAAAGATTGTTTGAAATCGAGTTGCATTGTTTTTCACCTTTCATAGCTTACGAGGTTAGTTGACGGATTCGGGCAAGAAGGTGTAAGCCCGACGCGTATAATGCGCGTTTCACCCCATAAAAATATCCCCCGCTCTAGATGAATCTAGATTCAGCCTTATTTTTCCTTTTTACGGCACATCATAAATTATTCGACGAAATATGCAAATGTCCTTTAAATAATTTTATGTAAAACTTGGTAAAATAGTTCATCTTACACTAAAAAAACCCCCACTTCTTGTAAGTGGGAGTTTCATTTGATGGGGTGAATGAGTTCACTGGGCGCCATTGACATTGATAAAAGGAACAGCGCCACCAGTAACATTTGGAAGTTTACCATCCCATTTTTCAATGGCTTTAATTTGAGCTTCAATTTCTCTTAGCTTAACAAGTTCCGGGGTGACTTCTTGTTTTTGGAGACGTAACGATTCAGCTTCAGCTTTAGCTTGCTCGATTTTCTGTTTAGCCTCAATTTCGATTCTCTGAAGATCAAGATTGGCTTTTAAAGCTCGCTGCTCAGCAATTTGTTTTTGCTCGATTGCGTTATTGAACTCCTCACTGAATTTGAATTCTGTAATGTTAATTTCATCAAGAATCATATAATAAGTGGATAATTTTGACGACAGTGTCTCTTTGATCTTGGAACTAACTTCTGAACGTTTTGAGATCAGCTCCTCAGCAGTGTATTGGGCAGTAACCGCTTTTACTGCTTCGCCGATGGCGGGATCTACAATTCGATCTCCATAGGATAAACCTACACTTTGATACAGCTTATTCGCTGCACTGGGCTCAAGGTGAAAGTTAACTGCGACAGTTGTGGTAACGATTTGTAGGTCTTTTGAAGCGGCCGTTTGATCGGATTGAGATTTTTGGACTCGTACATCAACATGGATCACGTCTTGAATGAAGGGGATCTTAAAATGAATCCCTTCAGTTAAAACGATCGGGCTCACTGCCCCTAATTGAAGAACGATGCCTCTTTGACCTGCATTCACGATGACAAAGGCATTTAGCCCCAAGAAAATAAGGACTAGAAGCACTAGGCCAGATGTGATAAGGCTTTTACTCATTTTAGGTTTTGGAATCATATTGACAACCTTTGAAGAATCCAGTTGGGTGCCCTCCTCTCATTTATATCGAGTAGATTATTTTCTGCTTTTCCCTGACCTTAGGTAAGATTCCCGTTTATCAAGAACGCGATATTTATTAGTACTCTTTTTTGCAATAAGTATGACGAATTTATTTGAAAGAGGAGGACATTCGATGCCGTCTAAGGTCAGCACGAGGTATAGATATAAAGCAACTAGATGTAGTAATATAGTAAATAATTGAAAAGTAGAAAATGGAGGAATTAGCTAAGGAAGTTACTAGCACAACATCTTTTCCACTCATCTGGAGATCCTGAGCAATTTTCCAGAAATGATTTCCCTGAACTGGCTCCAATAGAACCTCCATATTGCCCCCACAAACAGCGATTCCAGCAGTAATAGTCTCCTGATTAATTTCTAGGCGATGTATTTCAGTGCTTGCTTCACTTTCAGCAGTCGACAACGCCAGTGCCTGTTTTGTGATCAGTTTTTCTGCAGTTCCTCCTCCAATAGTTCCTATTGTTTGGCCAGTCTCCATGACCAACATTTGGGTACCCAGATCACGTGGTGTCGAACCCTCAGTGCGGATAATCGTCGCAAGTACAGCCTTTACTTGAGTATTTTGAGCATTTATAATAGCCTGTATTATTGTTTCATCCAAAAAAGCACCTCTCAATCTCAAGTTCCTTGGCTAAGATGAGTATTACTTTAATAAAACCATCCATTTCCAAAATTGTCAATGCCATTACTATGAATCAATCCTAAACAGGGTGGAGACCAGATAATTGTTCAAAGAAATAGCGAAAAGGAAAGGTAGGAAGAAAATGGGAGAATTAGAAAAACATGCACGATTATTTAACCTAATTGCTCCTGTCTACAATGTCTTTTTTGGAGGTCAAGTTAGGAATTATCGCGCTATTCTGGACAAATATGAAGAGTTGCTGAATATTCCAGTTGGAGGCAGAGTTTTGGATATAGGGTGTGGTACAGGAGCCTTTATATATTGTTTAGCGGAGCGAGGGTATCGGGCCGTGGGAGTAGATTTTTCCTCATCGATGCTCCGAGCAGCTAAAAAGTCCACTCCGGGGAGGTCGATTGAGTTAGTACAGGGGGATGTTACTAAGGGATTGGATTTTCCTGCTAAAAGTTTTGACTTGGTGCTCTCATCCTATGTTTTGCATGGGTTGAATTCTGAGTTGCGTCAAAGTATCTATGCTGAGGCCAGCAGACTTTCCCATGGTCGGGTCCTTTTCTATGATTATAACCAAAAGCGTCGATTTCTTACGGATCTTATCGAATGGGCAGAAGGTGGAGATTACTTCGGATTTGTACGCCATGGGGAAAAGGAAATGAGAACACATTTCCAAGCTGTGAATAGAATAGATGTTGGCCCCCAGACGGCGCTTTATCTATGCTCAAGTAAACTCTCGCTCGAGTTATAAAGCTGAAACAAGGGGACAGGTTCCTTGTTTCGTTGTATATGAGGAAAAAGTGGGAGGAGACAGAGGGAGAAACAGAGGAGAAAACAGTGTGCCTGTCCCCCTGTTTCACCCCCGTTGGGGGAAATGTCTTGAGAAGGATATTCCGAATGGAAAGTAGAAGTAATATATAAATAACGTTTAAACAATGTTTCCGAGAGAAGGTGAAGCGTTTGATCAACGCGCAAATGCAGAGCGCGAGAGATTTCCTTAGTCTTTTATCTACTGCCTCAGGGGTTTCGGGTTATGAAGCTTCTATCGCTTCTTTGGTCATGGAGCGATTTACTCCATTAGCTGATGAGGTACGGTGTGATACGTTTGGCAATGTTTATGCTTTGAAAAAAGGCAATAGTAAGCGTTCGAAAATTATGCTAGCTGCTCATATGGATGAAATCGGCCTTATCGTCAAGAAGATCGATCCCCGAGGTTTTCTGAGTTTTACTTCTATTGGTGGGGTAGACCAGCGAACCCTCTTGTCCCAAGAGGTACTTGTTCATGGACGAGAGACCATCCCCGGCATCATTGGCTCTTTGCCTCCACACCTATTACAGAATGAGGACTTGAATCAAGCGGTTAAGATGGAGGAAATGGCGATTGACGTTGGACTTTCCCCCGCTAAACTTAATGAGATTATCCAAGTCGGAGATATAATCACCCTAAAGCGAGAACTATATCCTTTGCTTAAGCATGTGATGGCGGGAAAATCCTTGGATGATCGTGCTGGGGTTGTGGTGATGATGGTTTGCCTAGAAGAACTCTCCCGCCTCCAGCATTTTCACGATGTGATTGCGGTGGCTACGACCCAGGAAGAAGTAGGACTCCGGGGAGCTCTTACCAGTGCTTATACGCTCAATCCGGATTTAGCAGTGGCCATTGATGTTACCCACGCCAGCACACCGGATACTAAGGGTCAAGTTACCATTGATTTAGGCAAAGGGCCGGCAGTGGCGCTTGGCCCCAATATTCATCCTGCCATTTACCGTCATTTCTCAGAATCCGCTCAAGAGCACCGTTTGCCGATTCAGATTGAACCGATCCCAGGACATTCTGGAACGGATGCTTGGGCTATTCAAGTAACCCAAGCAGGGATCCCTACCGGACTGATCTCTATTCCTTTGCGCTATATGCATACCTCTGTAGAAACTCTAGATATGCAAGACGTCCTTAATTCTGGAAAGCTACTGGCTCAGTTTATTGCCTCCTTACCAGACAATTTGGAGGGATTTTTATGTTATTAAAGAGTCTGAGCGAATTAAACGGCACCTCAGGGGCTGAAGGCCTGGTCCGTAATTTCTTGCGCCAACAGATTGAACCCTTTGTTGAGACGATCAACGTCGATAAAATCGGGAATTTGATCGCGACTAAAAACGGGCATCTTCCTGGTCCGAAAGTTATGCTTGCCGCTCATATGGACGAAGTAGCCTTGATGATCATCGAGATAACTAGTGACGGTTTTCTCAAATTCCGGCCGGTTGGTGGAATTGATGCTCGAATTCTGGTGTCTAAACCAGTACAAATTAATGAATCCCTCGTCGGGGTAATCGGAGCTAAAGCCATTCATTTACAAAAACGGTCTGAACGTCAAAAGGCTTTGTCCTTTGACCAACTCTATATTGATATCGGGGCTAAATCCAAAGAAGACGCTGCCAAGAAAGTTAAACTGGGCGATTATGCTTATTTTATGACGAAATGCGAGCCTTTCGGAGAAGGTCTATACAAAGGAAAGGCTTTTGATGATCGGATAGGGTGTGCCATCTTGGTTGAGTTGCTTAAGCAAGACTATAATTTCCCTCTAGTTGCTGCATTTACTGTGCAAGAGGAGGTAGGCCTTCGGGGTGCCAAGGTCGCAGCCTATCACGTCGCCCCAGATTTTGCGATAGTCATTGAGGGAACGGTAGCGGCTGATGTGTTTGATTGCGAAGAAGAGGGCTGGGTTACGGAGTTAGGCCAAGGCCCTGCTTGCTCGCTCATGGATAGAGCAACTTTTTTCAACCCCGAACTTATCCAGTGGGTGACGGACATAGCTCGTCATAAAGGAATTCCACTGCAGTTTCGGCGTGGAGGCAGTGGTGGAAACGACGCTGGTACTATTCATGTTAGTAAAGCTGGAATCCCGACAATTGCTTTAAGTGTACCCTGTCGTTATATTCATTCCTTTGCCTCGGTTATCTCAGAAAAGGATTATACAGCTTGTCTTAACCTAGTTCATGAATTATTAAAAGAACTTCCGCGTAAGCTTGAGATTAGCTCGATGGATAAGGAGGCTAAAGTGTGATGGATTTGGATTTTACAATACTTGAACAATTAACCCAAATATTTGGTCCTTCCGGTTCCGAAGAGCGAGTGGCGGAATTCATAGCGAATCAACTGCGCCCTTACTGTGACGAACTTAAGACGGACACCTTAGGAAATCTCATGGTCGTACGTCATGGAACTGGTAAGAAAATCATGGTTGCTGCTCATATGGATGAAATCGGCTTGATGATCACCCATCTTGATAAAGAAGGGTTCTTGCGTTTTACCCCCCTCGGTGGAGTGCGTATCCCCAACCTTGTTGGACAGAGAGTCAAGTTTAGCAAGGGCAGGATCGGAACCATCGGAGTTGAAAAATTAGATAAACCAAGCGATCTCAAGCTTGATAAGCTCTATATCGATATTGGTGTGTCTTCACGGGAAGAGGCTGAACAGATTGTCCACATAGGGGAAACGGCAGTTTTTATTGGGGATTTCGTAGAATCGGAATCGAAGATAATCTCGAAGGCCCTCGATGACCGAATTGGGTGTTTTGTAGCAATAGAAGCACTCAAACGAACCAAATCCACAAATGAGTTAGCGTTTGTCTTTACGGTGCAAGAAGAAATTGGGATTCGCGGTGCCCGAACGGCCTCCTATTCTCTCGAACCGGACTTGGCGATTGCTGTGGATGTCACGGCTACCGGAGATACCCCCAAAGCGCACCCAATGTCAGTAAAACTAGGAAGTGGAGTAGGGATTAAGGTGCTTGATCACTCTATGATTACCTCTCCTCGGATTAAGCGTTGGATGGCTGCTATAGCCACGGAAAGGAAGATTCCCTTCCAGTGGGAGGTTTTAGAGTATGGTGGAACGGATTCGGGTGCCATTCATTTGTCTAGGGGAGGGGTGCCCTCAGGAGTTCTTTCCATCCCCACTCGATATGTCCACAGCCCAGCTGAAATGCTTGACAAACGGGATGTTGAAGCAGCAGTGGATTTACTTGTAGCCCTCTTAGAACGGGCAACAGAATTATAGAAGAGACCACAAAGAAAGCGCTTTAAAGAACGGCTCTCGTCTTGTAAACAAGAGGGGGAAACAAGGAACCTGTCCCCTTGTTTTCCTCTTATTTAATCAATCATAAGATTACGGCTTCAATGGTTGAGCCAGAGGTTTTTTTGTTCAAGGCACTTGACAGAGTACCGGATTTACGTATAATAAAGGTATAAACACTCATTAATAAAGATTCAGATTTCTAAAAACTTATTGGTCGCGTGCTAGGTAAAGTTTCGATTCATCGAAGGTTTATGCATCGCAATTAGTTAAGTTCCGATGCTGAATTTCGAAGAATTGGAGCCACCTAAGAGGGTGGTTTTTGTTGTTAGAAAGAAAGTTTTCCCGCAAAGTTCCTCTCATTAGTAGAAGCAAGTCAGTTGGTAATAGTGGTTTAGTCAGTTGAGAAAGATTCATTTTTGCATGAACAGTCAGTCGTTTAGGTAGTTAGTTTAGTGGATAGTTAGTTTAGTGGATAGTTTAGTTTAGTGGATAGTTTGGTTTAGTGGATAGTTTAGTTTAGTGGATAGTTTGGTTTAGTGGATAGTTAGTTTAATGGTTAGTAGTTTAGTGGTCAGTGGTTAGTCATTAGCCCGTTTGTTGTTTATATTGAATTCGGTTAGCCTAATTAAGTTAGCCTTTGTTTCTCCAAAAAATTCCGGCCTGCGTTCCAAAAATCGAATTTTCCTTAATGACTGTTTTCAGATTGATCCCAGTTGGACCTAAAGTATTGAAGAAATAGTGGAGGATTTGTCCAGATTAGTTTAGTTACCTTTGAACTTTGTTTTTGACTGGTTTACGTTTAGTTAGGTTAAAGTCTTGATTCCCTTACTGGGTGGTAACAGAGCTGCGTTTTATCTGGTTTTGATTTCTAGTTGTAAGGTGCATTAGCTACAAACCTATATTCTCCGGTTAATAACGTTTGGTAATGTTTGGTTAAAGATTAATCTAGAGCCGTGTATCCATTAATTCTGGAGGAACTTTGCGGGATTCAATATTAGATGTTAAGGCTACTCAATGAGTGGCCTTTTTTCTTTTTTCATTTAATATAGCTCTAAATTGTTGCATAGCCCTTAGGGTGAACAACCTGCATCTTTGGCGACGGGTTCTCGATGTTCCAGGCGATTCCCGAAATTCCCTTGTATATGATAGTATAAAAACAGATACTGGCAGGGTTTAGTGAAAAAACGCAGAATTATGTCTTGTAGACTCGCTTTATTACAGTTAAATTACTTATTAAAGCATGTAAATGGACAGAATCGAAAAATCAAGAACAGAAAACACTACTAAAGCCATTGAGCTTAGGTAACCAAGCGAATAGGAAAAGAGGGAGTCTTAACAATGTACAGTTTTAAGAACGACTACAGTGAGGGTGCACATCCTAGAATATTGAACTCCTTGATGGAATCAAACTTTGAGCAGGTTGAAGGCTATGGAGAGGATGGCTATACACAACAAGCGGTTGAACTTTTAAAGCAAAGAATAGGGAGAAATGATATCGATATTCATCTACTCTCAGGTGGTACCCAAACGAATCTTACCGCTATTTCAGCTTTTTTGAGGCCTCATGAAGCAGTAATTTCAGCCAACACTGGTCATATATTGGTGCATGAGACAGGAGCGATAGAGGCCACAGGACATAAAGTTATATCCATAGAAGTAACTAATGGGAAATTAAACGATTCGCACATAAAGGCTGCTCTTGATTCACATACGGATGAGCATATGGTGAAGCCTAAGTTAGTTTATATTTCAAATCCGACAGAAATCGGCTCAATTTATAATAAGGCTGAACTGGAACAGATAAGTCGGTTCTGCAAGGAAAATAATCTCTATTTGTTCATGGATGGTGCTAGGCTGGGTTCGGCTTTGTGTTCAGAAGAGAGTAACCTAGATCTTTCTGATCTGGCAACACTTGTGGATGCTTTCTATATTGGAGGAACCAAGAATGGAGCACTGATGGGTGAAGCACTGGTAATTTGCCGAGATTCGCTTAAGGAAGATTTCCGATTTTATATGAAGCAAAAAGGAGCACTTCTCGCAAAAGGGAGACTGCTAGGCATACAGTTTCTTGAGCTTTTCAGAGATAACCTATATTTCGATCTGGCCAAGCATGCTAATAAGATGGCGGCTTTGCTCAGGGCTGAAATCGGCAAAGCAGGCTTTAAATTCTTGGTATACTCGCCATCAAATCAATTATTTCCAATCTTCCCCGATAGCTTGATCACTGAGCTTCATAAGAATTATTCATTCTATGTCTGGTCAAAGGTTGATGCTGATCACTCTGCAGTTCGCCTTGTCACCTCCTGGTCAACGAAAGAGGATCAAGTATTAGCCTTTATTGAGGATATGAAAAATGCACTTAAGCAACGTCATAAATGGTTGCATTAGCAGGCGAAGAAAGGCAAAGGAACTCTCGGAAGATCCATGGGATATAGTTGACACTCTTAGCACATTATTCTGCTCTTTCAGGGCACACTGAGTGCGATGGAGGGTCTATCTATATGGACAATTCTTGGGTTTCTCTCTTACCATTTCTCGTTGTTATTCCTATTGCGATCTTATCTAGGCAAGTTCTGCCGGGTTTATTTGCGGGTTTGCTTCTAGGCTGTTACCTTAAACAACCCGATCTCTTTGGAGGAATTCAAACTCTGATCTCCTATATCGCTGACAACCTGGTTAAACCCAATAATATTCGCATGATCATTTTCCTCTATGTTTTTGCAGGGCTGATCAGTTTAACTCAGATGACCGGGGGAATTAAAGGTTTTGTCGACCTTGTAGGGCGTAAAGTAAAAACCAAACGAGCAGCAATGCTGCTCATTTGGCTTTCAACGTTAGGAACCTTTAATAATCCTAACTTTCGGATTGTGACGATTGCCCCCATTATGAAGATCTTAAAAAAGAGACTGCCTATGTCTTCTCAGAAGATTGGCTTTGCCATTGATGTTACTTCAAATCCTGTCGTTGTGCTTGTGCCTATAGCGACAGCCTTTGTAGGTTATATGGTGTCCTTGACTGGGACAGCCCTACAAAAGGTTGGAATCAATGATAGTTCCTACAGTATTTATCTTAAGAGTATTCCATTTAACTTTTTTTCGCTAATCATTATAGCGATAGGGATTTACTATAGTTTTTTCAAAGACTTTGCTAATGATACAGAGGATCCTGATGGGAGAAACCTTAATGATCAGAAGGAAGAAGAATTGAAAAAGTGTCTGCAGGCCTATGAAAAGGATACCCCCAGTAAGCCTTGTAACCTCTTATTGCCCCTTAGTGTTGTACTGTTGATGACTCTCTTTTTAAGTTGGTGGGATGAGCATAGCCAAGCGAGTGGCTTTATTGACGCCTTTGTCAAAGCGGATCCCCTCAATGTTATGCTCGAGGCATTGTTTATCACATTGATGTTAGCTATATTTTTTTATCTCGTTCAACGCTTTAGCATTGCCAAATTAGTGACTCACTTTGTCAAAGGTGGCAACGAATTAGTCTCTGTCATCCTCATGTTGACCTTAGTCTGGGCTTTATCCGCAGTCTCTGAGGATCTAGGGTTTTCCAATTATATTGCAGCACATTTGATTGGCTGGATCCCGGCTGCCTTTATTGCTCCTGTCGTTTTTTTGTTAGGATGCGTGCTTTCATACTTTATCGGTTCCTCATGGGGAACTTGGGGTTTGTTAATGCCCCTCGCGGTAACGCTTGCTCATCAGACTGGGTCCGATATTACTCTGGTTATAGGGGCTGTATTTGCCAGCGGTACGTTTGGGGCTTTTGCCTCACCCTTAAGCGATAATACGGTGACCTTGTGTACGATTCTGGATGTTCCCTTGATGGAATATGCCCATTTCAAGTTGAGGCCGTCGTTCATTGCTGCGGGGATTAGTACGATTTTATTTGGGATAGCCTCCCTGTTTTTAGGATAGAAAATTCTGCATCATTCTAAAATAATCGCTGCAACTGGGCAGCTTTTTGCAGCTTCTTTAGTTGATGCTTCGGCGGCTTGAGGAACCGGATTTATGTAAGCTTCGGCAATTTCATAGCTATTCATCCTGAAAACTTGAGGACAAATCGCTTCACAGGCACCACACCCGATACAATCTGAAGTTACGGTTGCAAACATCGGTTTTGTGCTCCTTTCTTACTACAATAATCGATGAACTAAAGTTAGGATAACGTGAATACTGCTTCGTAGTCAATGCTAAAAATAGACAACATTACTGGGCATGTGAATATATGTTTTTGATAGGATATGTTAGAATTAGAAAGTAGGAGATTTCAAGAAATTGGTACTGAAGAAGGTTATTATTAATGACGTTCGGAATGTATTCTGAAAAGGGCAACGGTTCATTATTGAGATATTATTTATAGAAAATCTGGAAGTTTAAGGAGAGCGTAAGGATGCAAAAGTACGAATATATATGTGTTTTGATTCTTGGACTTGGAGAAAGAACTACTAGAATCCTCAATGAGTATGGGCAAGAGGGCTGGGAGTTGACTAGTGTTGTATGGGCTTGGCATTATTTCAAACGGCCGATAAGGTTGACAGGAGTATAAGGGAACTTTAGTTGGGAGCGGACAAATCAATGATCGAGTGCAGTATTAACAATATGACCAAATATTATGGTGCTAATAAAATATTTCAGAACATATCCTTTGATTTAAAAACTGGAGAAAGAATCGGTTTGATTGGACAAAATGGTGGTGGTAAAACGACCATTTTAAAAATGATCACGGGGGTTGAGGATTACCAAGAGGGTACTATAGCCATTCGGAAAGACGCGAGAGTCGGCTATCTCAATCAAATGCCTGTTTTTGCGGCTAGTGCAACCACAATTCAAGTTATAGAACTTGCTTTTAAACCTGTTTTTAAGCTTAAGCAAGAGATGAAGGCTCTAGAAGAAAGGCTCGAGCAACTTCAAGGAGATGCTTTAGAAAAAGTGATTCAAAGCTATGGGCTTTTAACGGAGCAATTTGAAACCCTTGGTGGGTATGACATAGAAACGAGAATTAGTAAAGTAACAGAAGGTCTTCAAATTACAGACCTTTTAAAAGCAATGCCCTTCGAGCAATTGAGTGGCGGAGAAAAAACAAGGGTTATGTTAGCTAAAATCCTTTTGGAAGAGCCAGATATTTTATTACTGGATGAACCCTCCAATCATTTGGATTTAGAAGCGATTGAATGGTTAGAAGGTTTTTTAAAGGAGTACAAGGGATCTGTGCTTGTGGTATCTCATGATCGGTATTTTCTAGACAGCGTTGTCCATAAGGTTGTGGAGCTGGAATTTAACCGGGCTGTACCTTACCTTGGCAATTACAGCTATTATGTTGTAGAAAAGGAACGTCGCTTCTTAATCGATTATAAGATGTATCAAAATCAACAAAAGAAGATCGAAAATATGGAGCGACAAATTGAGAGATACCGGATTTGGGGTGTCATGAGAGACAGCGATAAAATGTTCAGGCGTGCTAAAGAATTAGAAAAACGACTAGAAAAGATAGAAACATTGGATCGACCTATTTTTGAAAAGAGAAAGGTTCGACTCGATGCTCAGGCAAGCGGTCGAACAGGGAAAAAGGTCCTTGAAACAGAAGGACTTGCCAAACAATTCGGGGATAAAAGTTTGCTGCATGACGTTAAACTTACTGTTTTTTATCAAAACAGTGTCTGTATAGTAGGGAGTAATGGCAGTGGCAAAACAACCTTGTTGAAAATGATTCTTAATGAATTAGAACCAGATGCTGGTTCGATAAAACTAGGCTCACGAGTGAAAATCGGGTATCTACCTCAGAACGTGGTCTATGAAGATGAAGAGCTGACAGTTCTAGAGTATTTTACACAGTTACATGAGTTGACCTTAGGAGAAGCAAGATCTCAATTAGCAAAAGCTTTATTTATGAAGGAAGACGTTAATAAGAAGATAAAATCATTATCGGGTGGAGAAAAAAGCAGGTTGAAGCTTTGCTCGTTGACATTTGAAAAGGTGAATTTTATGATTTTGGATGAGCCAACCAATCATTTGGACATTGATTCTAGGGAAGTCTTAGAAGAAACCCTAATTCAATTTGATGGGACGATACTTTTTGTTTCTCATGATCGTTATTTTATTAATAAAGTGGCGGATAAGATGATGGCGATTCAGAATAAAGGGATCAAAGTCTATCACGGTGATTACAGCTATTATCTAGAAGAACATAAAAAAGAAATGGGAGAAATTAAGGTAGCAGCCTCAAGTTTGGCAACTAAGGAGATTAAGAAAAGGGTGGCATCCCAGCAACCTAAGAGGATTAATCTTAAAAAACTAGAGCTCCTTGAAGAAGAGATTGAACAATATGAAGGTAAGATTAAAATGATTGACAGGAAAATGATGGAGTTTGGTCTGGATGCCAATCGTTTAAACGAGCTATTTCAAGAAAAGGAAGCTCAGGAGAAAAAGCTGGAAAAGTGTTTTGAGCAATGGGAAGCATATCAAGAATAGCTACAATCCTGCTCGGAGAACCACAATAGATATATTTTTGAGCCTAGATTTTGGTATAATGAAAGATGCTTGTAAATGGGCTACTCTGTTTATTCCGATAGTAGTGGTTCTCCTAGAGAACGACTTTTCACGTTCCTACTAGTGATCGCGACCTACGTCATCTTAGGATTAATTTTTGGCTTGATAGAAAAAAGTAAACCAGGGCTGTCGTGGGTTAGTCTCAGTGCACCGGCAGTTATTATCTTAGTGCTATATTCCTTTAAGGAGCTAACTCTAATTGAGCTTACTATTTTATTTGCGTGTCTAACGGTAGGATCTTCTTGGTTAGGGTCCTTCTTGAGCGAACGATTAAGACCTAAAAAATTTAATTAAAAGCAAATTTAGGTTTGGTTTGTGTAGTGGAGAGTGGGAATTGTCCCCGGGCTAGTTTCCTTGGGCTAAGGGCATAAAATAATGAAGTTATAAGTCACCAAGGCTAGAGGGGTAGAAACTTTCTAGCCTTGGTGACTTATAACTGGATAATCATATGTTGATCATAAGTTCCATATCGACAAATAGGTAGGGTATTTAAATATTCTATTGGTGAGGATAAGTGGGCATCGCTGCATTAGAAGGGGCGGTCTTTTGTTAACTCCTTTAAAAAAAAAATTAACTTAAATCAAAGGAGAAACCCTTATGAAATAGAATATAATCACAGAGGAAGAAAATATTGTAAAGAGGCTGGAACTATGGATAGTGAGCGGTTTTTAAGTATTGAAGAACTATATCTTTTTAACAGCGGGGAGCTGTATAAGAGTTATACGAAGTTTGGTGCTCATAGCATTGCAGACGGCGATTTGCTAGGAACGTTCTTTGCAGTTTGGGTTCCAGATGCCGAGGCTGTGTCTGTCGTAGGGGATTTTAATCACTGGTCTGCTAAGCAAAATCCAATGACTAAAGTCGGTAATACGGGTGTGTGGACACTCTTCATTGCGGAGATTCTTCTGGGACAATTATATAAATACTCAATTCAGGTAAAGGGTGGAGAAGTACTCTTGAAGTCTGATCCCTTCGCCTTCTACTCTGAGCTACGGCCTTTAACAGCTTCTAAGGTCTATTCTCTAGAAGGCTATAATTGGCTAGATCAGGAATGGATTTCTCAAAGAGAAACAAGTTATCGGCAAGAGAAGCCGATCTTAATTTACGAGGTCCATTTGGGTTCCTGGCGTAGGAAAGAGGATGGGGGCTTTTACAACTGGCAGGACTTCGCTGAGGAATTGTTAAATTATGTTTTGGATATGGGTTACACCCATATCGAGCTGATGCCGATTATGGAGCACCCTTATGATGGTTCTTGGGGATATCAAGTGACAGGGTATTATTCCTGCACCAGCCGATATGGAACACCTCAGGAGTTTATGTATTTTGTTGATCGTTGTCATCAAGCAGGCATCGGAGTGATTTTGGATTGGGTACCAGGGCATTTTGTTAAAGATGCCCATGGCTTGGGACGATTCAATGGGACGCCAGTCTTTGAAAAGGACGAACATGGACAATGGGGAACCTATAATTTTAATTTTGCTAAAACAGAAGTATGGAGTTTTCTGATTTCCAATGCCCTTTTCTGGCTGGAAGCCTATCATCTTGACGGACTCCGAGTGGATGGAGTCAGTAGCATGCTCTATCTAGATTATGAACAAGGAAAGCCTTGGGAACGCAATATCTATGGAGGACGGGAAAACTTGCAGGCCATGGCTTTTATGCAACGACTCAATGAGGTTGTGTTTCGAGCCTATCCAGGAGTCCTCATGATTGCGGAAGAAGCGACCGATTGGCCACTCGTTACTTCCCCTACCTATCTCAAAGGACTGGGTTATAACTATAAGTGGAATATGGGTTGGATGAATGACACATTACGCTATATGCAACTTGAGTTTTCACGTCGGAAAGACCATCATAGTCTATTAACCTTCTCCTTGACCTATGCTTTTTCGGAAAATTTTGTCTTGCCACTTTCACATGATGAAGTTGTTCACGGTAAGCTGTCACTGTTAGATAAAATGCCCGGTGATTATTGGCAGAAATTTGCAGGATTAAGGGCACTATTGGGGTACTTTATGGGTCATCCAGGCAAGAAGTTGATGTTTATGGGAGGAGAGTTTGCTCAGTTCATAGAGTGGCGTTATGACGCAGAACTCGATTGGCTCCTTTTGGATTATGAGATGCATAAACACTATCAAGACTATGTGAGGAACCTCAATAAACTCTATCAACGAGAAAGGGCATTGTGGGAAAACGACCATGATTGGTCGGGGTTTGAATGGATGGACGCCGATAACCAGGAGCAAAGTATTCTCGTTTTCTGCCGTCGGGCAAAGAATCCTGATGATTTTCTGATTGTGCTGATTAATCTACAGCCTAGTTGTTATGAGAACTTTCGAATAGGGGTTCCTAAACAGGGAGTTTATCAGGAGATTTTTAATTCTGACCAGGAGATCTATGGCGGTTCAAACCAGCTAAATTCTTCAGCGCTCGTTGCCGAGAAGGTTGCTTGGCGTGGACAAGCCTTTTCTTTAAGAATTACTGTCCCGCCCTTAGCAATCGTCATATTTAGTCCAAGTAAAAATATAAATTAGACAGGGGCCGTGGCATTGTTCGCAGATAAAGAGAGTTTTAAACAAGCTTACCTCACCAAAATTAGGGAAACAGAAGGGATTACCCTGGATGAAGGTACGCTACGGACTAAATATAAAACCTTGGTCCTGCTGCTTAAAGAAGAAATGAGTTTTAACCGGGCTCCAATGAAGAGCTCAGTAACCCCAACAAAACAAGTCTATTATTTTTCCATGGAGTTTCTGATCGGTAAACTTCTCCATTATTATTTGGTTAATCTGGACATTGAGCAAATGGTACGGGAAGGCTTAGAGGATCTGATGATTAACTTGGATGATTTATTAATGCAAGAAGTGGATCCGGGTTTAGGAAACGGCGGTTTAGGTAGATTGGCGGCCTGTTTTTTAGACTCTATAGCTTTTTTGGGAATAGCAGGGCACGGTAACGGAATCCGCTATAAGTATGGCTTGTTTGAGCAAAAGATTCGAGAGGGTGCCCAGATTGAGGTTGCGGATAATTGGTTAAAAAATGGTTACCCCTGGGAAATACCTAGACCTGATAAGAGCGTGATTGTTAAATTTAAGGGCAATGTTAGAACGGAATGTGTTCAAGGGAAATTAATGTTTTATCATGAAAACTATGAGCCTGTCTTAGCGGTTCCCTATGATATTCCGGTCATGAGCTATGATAATCTAGCCAATATCAATAATCTGAGATTATGGAGCGCGGAACCGTTATGTCATGAGTTGGATTTTGCTTGTTTCAACCGCGGTGAGTTTGAACAGGCCGTTAGTCTAAAGTCAGAGGTCGAAGCCATTTCCTATATTCTTTATCCTGATGACAACAGTCGCTCAGGTAAGGAACTTAGACTAAAGCAGGAGTATTTTTTTGTAGCCGCTGGATTAGGGTCGATCATGCGAAGCTATAAAAAGCGCAATCAAACACTAGCTGATTTTTCACGGTGGGTGGCCGTTCATATCAATGACACTCATCCGGTGCTTTGTATTCCCGAATTAATGCGCATCCTGATTGATGAAGAAGGCCTAGGCTGGGACCAAGCTTGGAACATAACCGTCAACACCATGTCCTTTACCAATCATACCATTATGCCGGAAGCTATGGAAAAGTGGCCGATTGAGTTATTTAAAGGACTTTTGCCGAGAATTTACATGATAATTGAAGAGATCGATCGAGAATTTAAAGCGCGCTTGGCGAAGAGGTTCTTAGACGACTGGAGATTCATCCAGACTACGCAGATTATCAAAGATGGACAAGTTTACATGGCAAATTTAGCAGTAATCGGTAGCTCTTCAGTCAACGGAGTTGCGGCTTTGCATACAGAAATTTTAAAGCAGCAAGTCTTTAAAGACTATTACCGTATTTTTGGCTATAAGTTCAGTAATAAGACCAATGGTGTCAACCATCGAAGGTTTCTCTTGGCTTCTAACCCAGGCTTGTCTGAGCTAATTACGGAGGCAATAGGCCCAGATTGGAAAAAGAAAGCTGAGGAACTTAATCAATTACAGGTTTTTAAAGATGATGCTAGTTTCTTGGCAAAGCTCGCTAAGGTAAAGTATCTCAATAAATGCCAATTGGCTAAGAGAGTTATGGAGACACAAGGCTTGGAACTTGACCCATTATCAGTCTTCGATGTTCAGGTCAAGAGAATCCATGCCTATAAACGACAACTTCTCAACATTTTAAAAATTATGTACTTGTATAACCAAGCCATCAATGACCCGAATTCAGTGGTTAGTTCGCAGACCTTTATTTTTGGTGGCAAAGCAGCACCTGGTTATCATTATGCTAAGACTATTATTAAACTCATCAACACACTAGCTAACAAAATCAATCGGGATCCAAGTGTCAATCAAAAGCTCAAGGTTGCCTTCCTAGAGAATTTCAATGTATCCCTTGGCGAATTGATTTATCCGGCGGCTGACATTAGCGAGCAAATCTCCACGGCCAGTAAAGAAGCCTCTGGTACAGGAAATATGAAATTCATGATGAATGGTGCCATTACAATTGGTACCCTAGATGGTGCTAATCTAGAAATCAAAGAAGCCGTAGGAGAGGATAATATCTCTATCTTTGGACTTACGGTAGCTGAAGTCTTGAACTACTCTAGCGAAGGGGGCTATAAGTCCTGGGATCACTATTACTCCAACCCCGACCTAAAACTTTGTGTTGATCAACTGGTCAATGGATTTTTTGAAACGGCGGGGGATGAATTTAGAGTTATATTTGATTCGCTTTTGATTTACAATGACGAGTTTTTTGTGCTTCAGGATTTTAATGCTTATATAGAAACCTATCAAAAACTTCAGCAGTTCTATGCCAGAAAAGACAACTGGTATAGCACATCATTAATCAATATTGCTAAAGCAGGGGTTTTTTCCAGCGATCGAACCATCAAAGAATATGCGGACCAAATCTGGAAGGTTAATACTCGGACCTTATAGAAAAAGATCTAGAGAGTGGGTTTTCATAATTACTGTGGACAGGAGCAGAGGAGAGAAGGGGGAAAAGTATGCAAAAGCAGGAGTGTATAGCGATGCTTTTGGCAGGAGGACAGGGAAGTAGGCTAGGCGGTCTGACTCACAATATTGCGAAGCCTGCGGTTTCCTTTTGTGGTAAGTATCGAATTATCGACTTTAGTTTGAGTAATTGTGCCAATTCAAATATTAACACAGTCGGAGTCCTCACTCAGTATAAGCCGTATTTACTGAACTCCTATATCGGGTTGGGTTCTGCTTGGAATTTAGATAATCCCTTCGGTGGCGTGCATATTCTCCCACCCTATGTTGGAGATAATGAAGGGAGTTGGTATCAAGGAACCGCCAACGCGATTTACCAAAACCTTGATTTTATTAATTTCTACGATCCCAAATATGTCCTCATCATCTCTGGCGACCATATTTATAAGATGAATTATCTCTCAATGTTAAAGGATCACAAGGAGAACGGGTCAGACATTACTGTCTCTACGATCGAAGTTCCCTGGGAGGAAGTTTCTCGGTTTGGAATAGTGACTATTGATCAAGAGGGCAAAGTAATCAAGTTTATGGAAAAATTGCCAGATCCGGAGAGCAATTTAGCCTCGATGGGCATCTATATTTTTAACTGGTCAATCCTTAGACAGGCCTTAATAGATGATGCCCTGGATCCTCTATCTGAAAACGATTTTGGAAAAAATATCATACCCAAACAGATAGAATTAGGGAAGAAGGTATTTGCTTATAACTTCCAGGGGTATTGGAGAGATGTCGGTACGATAGAAAGTTACTATAATGCTAATATGGAGTCCTTAGACGGGGAAGACTCGATAGACCTATTTGATCCTGGGCAAAGGGTCTTTTCCAATGAAGATATTTTACCTCCTCAATATATTGGTCCGACAGCCAAAATCCAAAATAGCCTGATCAGTAATGGCTGCGTGGTACTGGGACAGGTGAGTCACTCAATTTTAGCGCCGGGGACTTATGTTGGAGAAGGGTCTATTGTTGAGGATTCAATCTTACTCCCCCATGCTAAGGTTCATCGTGAAACGACGATTAATAAAACAATTATTGGCGAAGGTGCGAAAATTATGAGTCACTGCTCATTAGGGAGGGAACCAGGCCCTATTCCGCAACAGTCTGGAATTACAGTCCTAGAGGACCATTATGTGCTAGAGAAAGGCTCTGTCATCCAAGCGGGCAGCAATCTAAATGCATGTTAAGATAAACTAAGGGGGAAAGAAGATGCATAATGCCATTGGTATCCTGTTTGGAAATAACAGTTCTGATATTTTGCAGGGGTTAGCGTTCCAACGATCAATAGCGGCGGTTCCCTTTGGAGGACGCTACCGTTTATTGGATTTTGCTCTCTCCAGCATGGTTAACTCTGGAATCAGGACGATTGGATTAGTGACCCCGCGCCATTATAGGTCGTTGCTTGATCACTTGGGGGCCGGAAAAGAATGGTTTCTGGATCGGAAATCTGGCGGATTATTTATCTTACCTGGAGCAATTCAAGGGTTATCAGGACAAAGTGGAAAGTTTAGATTAAAAGACTTACAGCTTAATATTGAGTATCTGCAGAAAGAATTCTGTGAAAACATCATTATCAGCGGATGTAATCACGTTTTTAATATCAATTATCAAGCAGCTTTAGAGATACATGAGAGTAAGCGGGCGGATATCACTCTAATCTATAAAGAAAGCACAGATTCTGTGGCGATGGCGGGAAAAGAACACCTGATTATCGGAGATAACCAAGAAGTCCTTGATATTCTGGGAAATGATACTGCAGAGACTAGTGGACAAACTCAGGCCTATTTTGTGGACATGTTAATTATCCGGCGCAAGCTGCTTTTAGAACTTATTGAAGGTTATAGATCGATTGAAACCGTGAACCTAATGGACGCTATTTATGAAAATATTCGTTCGCTTAAACTATTTGGGGTTCCTTTTAAGGGCTATTTTGGAACCGTAAATTCCGTCAAAGATTATTTCGACAGGAGTATGGAATTACTCAATCCAGAGATTCGCAAAGAAGTCTTAACAGGTCAGGATCAGATTCATACCAAAATTGTGGACAATCCTCCGACTAAGCACGGTGCTCAGGCGAAGGTGTCAAACTCTTTAATTTCAAGTGGGTGTACTATCGAAGGAGAGGTCCATAATTCAATTTTAGCTCGAGGTGTGATCGTAGAATCGGGAGCCGTAATTAGAAACTGTATTATTATGCAAAAGTGTAAAATTGAAGCCGAGGCTAGTTTGAATTATGTTATTCTCGATAAGTTTGTTAAAGTTCATGCAGGCAATGTGTTGAAGGGAAACAAGAATACTCCCTTGGTCGTACTTAAAGGCTCATTAGTCTAAGATTGAGAGAAGAGGGATTATATGAAGATTGTATTTGCAATTGCGGAGGCAGATCCCTTTGTCAAAACTGGTGGTCTGGGTGAGGTTGGCGGTTCCCTTCCAAGTGCCTTGCAAAGACAAGGTGCTGACGTACGTGTTATTATGCCCAAGTATAGTGTTATCCCCGAACATTTCCGCAAAGAACTTAAACAGATTAATCGTTTTTCTGTCCCTTTGGCTTGGCGTCGACAATATTGCGGACTGGAAGAATTAACCTGTAAAGGTGTTCGTTATTACTTCATTGACAATGAGTATTATTTTAAGCGTGCCAATCTCTATGGAGAGTTTGACGAGGCAGAACGATTTGCTTTTTTTTCTCGGGCTGTGTTAGAAAGCCTCGTTCACATCCCGGAATTCAATCCGGACATTATTCATTGTCATGATTGGCATACGGCTCTGATTCCTCTGATGCTCAAAGAGTTTTATACTAAGAGTCCCCTCTATTATTCGATTAACACCGTGTTCACCATTCATAATCTGAAGTATCAAGGGATTTTCCCTAAAGAGGTTCTGACAGACGTGATCGGATTGGACGAAACCTTTTTTACAGAGGAGACTCTAGAATTTCACGGTGCAGTTAACTTCATGAAAGCGGGTCTTCTCTATGCAGACTCGATTACAACGGTGAGTCCAACCTATGCTCAGGAAATACAAAATTCGTTTTACGGAGAGAAGCTGGAAGGGATTTTACAAAAACGCCAGGATTCTTTGGTTGGAATTCTCAATGGCATTGATTATGAGGTCTATAACCCTGATACGGATCCTTATCTTGTTGCCTCACGAGCTAAAGACGACAATAAAAAGGATTTACAAGCTATTTTAGGGCTTCCTGTCCGAGGGGATCTACCCATCCTAGGGATGGTCAGCCGCTTGGTCGATCAGAAAGGACTGGATCTGCTCAGTTTCGTTATGGAAGAAATTCTGATGTTGGATGTCCAAATGGTGATCCTTGGGACAGGAGAACAATCTTATGAGCAGAAATTGCAAGGGTTTGCTGACAAATATCCTGAAAAAGTTGCATTCAGAAGAGAATTTAATGATCAATTAGCGCATAAAATTTATGCCGGGCTTGATAGTTTACTAATGCCTTCACGCTTTGAACCCTGTGGTATATCCCAAATGATTGCTATGCGTTATGGAACGATCCCGATCGTACGGGAAACGGGAGGGTTAAAAGACACGGTGATTCCTTATCAGGAATTGACAGGTGAAGGTAATGGCTTTAGTTTTGCAAACTATAATGCTCACGAATTATTGTTTGCTGTACAGCGGGCGGTTAGGCTCTATTACTCCGACCAATCAGCCTGGACTAAGTTGAGAGAAAGTGCCATGAAACGGGATTCAAGTTGGGCCCCATCTGCCTATGCATATACTAAAATTTATGAGTCACTGTTATAAAGGGCGGCCGCCTGCGCTTCTCGCCATCCATGGCTACAGGGACACTCGGCCATCACGGCGCCTTGCCAATCCACACTGCAGGAGTATGCGTAATGAGTTGCAGTGTGGCGATAAGCTCGTCCGCTTATCGTCATGGCGGCGCTCTAATCTCGAACATCCTTGTTCGAGTCATGGCCAGCGCTTCTCCGCTATGCTAACACGTGCGAAGACAGTGTCTTCGGGCACCAGCCAAATTTATACCGTCAGACCGAACGAACTAAGGAAGATGCGGTAGGAGTGTGGAAATGAGTTTTTTTGTCTATCATGACTCGCATAGTCTAGACTACCGTCAGCCCTTTGGAGCGGTAACTTGTGGACAGATGATTAGGATTCGTTTAGATCTGAGCTCAGAAATTCCTATAGAGTCCTTACATTTACGCCTCTGGGAGAGAGACCGGGAACGATTAGTCCCAATGTGTCCAAAATCTGGGGAGTTTTCCGAACAAAGGGTCGTGTTTGAGGTGGAGTATGAGGCCCCAAACACCCCCGGACTTGTCTGGTATTATTTTAGGCTTCAAGTCGGTGGACAAACCTACTACTATGGCAATAATGTGGATAAGTTGGGAGGGGAGGGACACCTCGGGAATGAAGAGCCTCCTTCCTACCAAGTGACTGTTCATAGTCCCTCGGAAGTTCCGGCTTGGTATAAACGGGGAATCATGTATCAGATCTTTGTGGATCGTTTCTATCACGCCCATGAAGATGGGTTCGTGCTATACCCTAGAAAAAATGCTCTCTTACATGCTGATTGGTATGACACTCCCTTCTATATTAAAGACGAACGAGGTAGAGTAACTCATTGGGATTTTTTTGGTGGGAACCTATTAGGGGTTATTGAAAAATTACCTTATCTCCACGAGTTAGGGATAAGCATCATTTACTTTAATCCGATCTTTGATGCTCCTAGTAATCATAAATATGATACTGCGGATTATCACAAGATCGACCCTATGTTTGGAGATGAAGAGCTCTTCGAGCACTTAATCAAAGAAGCTAGGCAATACGGAATTGCTATCGTGTTGGACGGTGTGTTTAGTCACACCGGGAGTGACAGTGTCTATTTTAATCGCTATAATACTTACCCTAGTGTGGGTGCTTATCAGTCAGCAGAGTCTTCCTATTATCAGTGGTATCAATTCAAGCCCAACAGCCAAGAGTACCAGTCGTGGTGGGGCGTTGATGCACTGCCAGAAGTGAATGAACTAAACCCAGCCTATCAAGAATTCTTATTCGGTGCTGGGGATGGGGTTATCCAAAAGTGGATGAAAAAAGGAATTGCTGGTTGGCGCTTGGATGTGGCTGACGAGCTTCCGGATGAATTCATCCGGAAATTGAGGCAAACGATCAAAACCATCAATCCCGAAGCAGTTCTCATAGGGGAAGTATGGGAAGATGCCTCTAATAAGGGGAGCTATGGTAAACTTCGAGAGTATTTTTGGGGTTATGAGCTGGATGCTACGATGAATTACCCTTTCCGAGATAGTTTCCTTAGCTTCATGCTAAGTAAAACTACTTCAAACTTGGTTTATCAGCAAGTGATGAGCTTGTATGAAAATTATCCCCGAGAGAATTTTTATGGGGCTATGAACCTGATCGGGAGTCACGATCGGGAGAGGATCTTAACTCTATTAGGGGAGGCGCCCGATGAAAAGGCTTTGATAGAAAATGAGAAGCAGAGCTATAGGCTTTCTCCAGAGGCGCGAGAACTTGCCGTGCAAAGACTTAAGCTAGTTAGTCTGATCCAAATGACCTTTCCTGGTGTACCTTGTGTGTATTATGGGGATGAAGTGGGGCTGGAAGGCTATAGTGACCCTTATAACCGTGCAACATACCCTTGGAATAGGGAAGACCAAGAAATCTTGCTGTGGTATAAAACGATGATTCGCCTGCGTCTCGAGTATGAGGTATTACAGTCGGGTGATTTCCAGTCATTTTACTCTGAGCCGGATATTTATGGTTTTAAACGGTCTGATGGAGATGAGGAAATCACAGTCCTGATTAATCGCCATGCCTCGCAAGCTAAGGAAATCACCTTGCCATCGACTTTGCATACTAATCTGATAAAGGGTGCCCTCGTTCTAGATTTACTGAGTGGGCAGATTATCACTGGACAGACGGCACAAACCCTTATCCTAGGCCCTTTGTCAGCCCAAGCCTTGTATTGTAAACAAAGCCTGCCGCCATTTCCGCGTCAAAACTTGGGGCGTTCTTGCGGAGTGTTAATGCACGTTAGCTCCTTGCCTTCGGACTTTGGGTCGGGAGATATGGGCATAGAGGCTTATCGTTTTGTCGATTTTTTAGTTGAATCTGGTCAATCTTTGTGGCAAGTGCTGCCTTTAAATCCTGTCGGTTTAGGAGATTCTCCCTATCAAAGCGATTCTGCTTTCGCAGGAAACCCGAGGCTGATCAGTCTGGAAGGTTTGATGCGGGAGGGCCTTCTCGAAGCGGATTTTGCTGAGGAGTTGCAACTGGCAGAGTTGTCAGCTGAAATGTTTAAAGATGTTAGTCTGCGAAAAGCGTTTAAAGGCTTTAAGGCTCAACTCCAAGAACAAGGCCAACTCCCAGACCAAGCCCAAGACTCCGATCGGACTGGGCCAGAGTTTAGGTTTCTTGCTCGGCAGAACTATTTGAGATTTCAACAGGATCACCGGGAATGGCTGGATGATTATGCTCTATATCGAGCTTTAAAGTCTCATTTTGGGGACATAGCCTGGTATGATTGGGAACCAGAGCTTGCTTGGCGCAACACGGAGAGGGTGGCGGAGTATGTCCGACTGCTTGAGGAAGAGGTAGAATTTAATCGTTTTGTTCAATATGCTTTTTATTATCAATGGCAAGGGCTTCGGCACTATGCCAAAGCCAAGGGAATTAAATTAATTGGGGATATCCCTATTTTTGTCGCAGCCGATAGCTGCGACGTATGGGTAAACCATCGGTTTTTTAAACTGGACGAGGGCGGCAGACCTGCTAAAGTAGCGGGAGTTCCTCCCGATTATTTTTGTAAGACGGGTCAGTTATGGGGAAATCCAGTCTATGACTGGGATGTCTTAGGGTTAGAGAATTATACTTGGTGGAAGCAAAGAATCAAACTTGTTCTCGGGCTTTTTGATTTTATTCGTCTTGACCACTTCCGAGGATTTGAGGCTTATTGGGAGATCGAGGCCAGGGAAGAAACAGCGATGAACGGCCGATGGCTTAAAGGACCTGGGAAACGGTTTTTTGAAAGTCTAGCTGAGGAATTCGGGGAGTTACCTTTCATTGCAGAGGACTTAGGAACCATCACACCGGAAGTCAACGTTCTAAAGCGAATTTTTAGTTTTCCAGGTATGAAGGTTCTACAGTTTACAGCGTTAGAGGAGATGATCTTCGAAGAAGATTCTAATCTGATCTATTACTCGGGTACACATGATAATGATACCTTGGTGGGATGGTATAAATCGACCTGGACGGATGAAGAGAGAGCTGACTATGCTGGAGAAGATCAAAAGGATGATCCAAAAGAAGCCTGCCGCAAACTGATTGAGGATTTGTATAAGAGCCCAGCCTCTTGGGTTATTACTCCGATGCAAGATATTCTAGGTTTAGATACCGACGCTAGGCTGAATGTTCCAGGGACGATCGAAGGAAATTGGCAATGGAAGCTGAAACAGGATCTGTTGACAACTGAAGTGAAGGAGTGGCTTCGTTCTGTAGCTAGAGAAACGAAGAGACTGCCATAGGTAGGGCGTAGCGAAACTATAGTTTCGCTACGCCATTTTCTTTTAATATAAAGTTGCGATCTAAGGCAGTCCTTTATGTATTGAAGGTGCAAAAAGGACTCTAAGCTTGGACCATCTACAAATTTGTGGATGGCCTAGCTTTTTCGATCACACTTTTCTGTTCTTTTTTACTTAAAGTTGATTAATGTTTGAACCCCAGGAGAATTATTACCTTAAATGAAGGATATCTAAAGATTTCTGTCGAATTCAGTGAGCTGATATGAAGAAAAAAATCCTATCTAGAGACACGCAAAAAGATTAACCTGAAGGAATATGCCGGAGATTGCATATCGAATACAAACCTATTTTAGAGAAAGGAGGTAGCGAAGTGCGAGGAGTAAGTGTTCAGCGCCTTAAAGAAGGAGATGTTCTAGCAAAAGACATTTATGCTTCAAACGGTAAAGTATTACTCGGTAAAGGGGTAGTTCTGACATTACCGTATATTACTCGCTTGCGGGATTTAGGTACTAATGGTATATATATTGAGGATGATTTGACCAGTGATATTATCATTGAGGATGTTATATCGGATAAACACCGTTATGAGGCTATGGCCGCCATTGAAAAATCTTGCAAAACCATCCAAAATGGAAAGAATGAACTTGATTTACAAGACTTAATAAGCAATATCGTCCAGGATATTCTCTTTCAAAAGGATATAATGATTAGCCTCATGGATATGCGTAATATTGATAACCGAGTATACGCTCATTCCGTGAATGTCTGCGTATTATCTAGCGTTCTGGGCAAGGGGCTAGGCTTACCCGTAGATAAGCTTAATGATCTTGCACTAGGTGCGCTGCTCCATGATGTGGGAATTGTCAATTTACCAAAAGAGATTATTAATAAAAGAAGTCTATTAACGGAGGAAGAATTAGAGTTATACCATACTCACACGACCCAGGGCTATGATCTCATCCGTAAAAAGAGAGAAACCAGTATAATCATTGCTCATATGGCTTATCAACATCATGAATGGTTAAATGGTAAAGGTTATCCGCGCCAATTAAAAGGTGCAGCTATCCATCCGTTAGCTGAGATTGTGGCAGTAGCTGACTTCTATGATTGTCTGATCCATGGTTCGCCTGGCATTCATCGAGTTTTACCACATGTAGCCTGCGAAATACTGATGGCAAATGCCGGGGTACGTTTCCGTCAGGAGTTGATCCACATCTTTTTACAGTATGTTGCTGCCTATCCTACCGGATACACCGTAAAGCTTAATAATGGAGAAACCGGAGTCATTGTCGGACAAAATAAAGGTTTACCTACGCGTCCAATCGTACGTGTTTTTGACGGCAAGATAAATCTTAAGCAAATACGGGTTATCGAGTATAATCTCGTGCATGAGCGGACTCTTTTTGTCGAGTATATTATTGAATAGCTCATTTTTGCAAGGCGTTAAACAGTTTCTAGAACTTCAAATACTAAAGTAGTAAGGTTGAAGACACCCACTTCTTGTAAGTGGGTGTTCCTAGTTTCCGCACTAGCATTAGCATTAGTCAATCCTTCGGAGTTTGCCCGGGCATTGGTTAGCTTAAAAAAATTAGTAATAACTAAGGAGGATTACGCTTAAATTGATTTGCTGAAAATAAAACGAACATAATGATAATCATTAATTATGGTCAATCAATTTTTAAGAGGAACTTTTAGCCAATTTTATAAAGGTAAGAATAATAACCCTGCAAAATGAACGAAAATGAGGTCTTAAGAAAGGCCAAGTTAAGATTCCACCAGAGATAATTCCCAATAAAATCCTCTAGATTTAGATATCTCAAGCATGTTTCATAATATATCTTAATTAAGAACATACTGATATTCTATAGACATAATCGTGTCCATAATGATAATCTTTAATTGTGATCAAAATCACACATGAAAGCAGAAGGAGGTTGATAGGACGCGAACTGAAGTTAGCACAATGTCAATCGATTTTTTTCTTGAATAAAATTATAAAGCTGTCTTTAAAGACCGCTAAGAAATTTGATCGTAGTCTTAAAACCGAGCTTAGATGTGACCTTACAATAAAAGAAAGGTGGGTTACGATATGTCCCGCTTAACTTTCAATAACAATCAATTTATTGGGGACAATATGAAGAGGGAATTAGGAGATAGAAACTATCCAATCTGGCTGTTAATAAACCCAAAATACCCTGCAGTTCGCTATGATATTTGGAGACCTGTGTTAGATGAGATCCAGGACAGAGTATTTAGGGATTTTCAAACCAGGATAGATACTACAAATATTTATATTAGGAGCGCCGTAGTCGATGGCGGAATAGTTCCGAATACCTTAAATTGGTGGGGTAAGGAAGTTGCCAAAGAAATTGAATATTACAGGGCAATTGTTCAAGAACACAAGCCAAAAATGCTGATCTCTTTTGGTGCTTTTCCTTTTGAATTTGCAAGGCGCGTCTTCGAAATTAAACCGGAAAAAGGACCTAAGGCTTGGAGCACTTCTATTTTGAAAAATGAGTTCGAGAAATCTATTGATGACTTTGATATAAATCAAACAAACAGGATTCCCTTACTGCGTCGAGTCATTGCCAGTGATAAATTCATAGAAACCCGTAATATTTTATCTCCGACTGACAGTGAGACTTATTTTCAACACGTTGGGACTAACATTGCGGAAAAGATTATTGAAAACAGGGATCAGCTAGATATTTGGATTAAGTGAATCGAGTACTAACCGTCTGAGGATTACTAATGCTGAAAGCGCAGAGCCCTTAACGAATGAATGGTGGTAACTCACTTTCCGTTAAGCGAAGGAAGTGTTTTTATTGAATAAGATTCTTATCATTGATGATGAAGAGCATCTGTGTTGGGCTCTCGAGAAAGGCCTCCGTCAGGAAGGATATCAGGTGATAACTGCCACCGGGGGGAAAGAAGGCCTAGAACTAATCCAGAATGAAACACCTTCCTTGGTTATTCTTGATCTCAAAATGCCTGAAATGGATGGGTTAGACGTATTGGTTAAGGCTAAAGAGCTTATTCCGAAGCTTCCGGTCATTATGATAACTGCCCATGGGTCAATTGACACTGCCATCGAAGCCATGAAACTGGGGGCAATTGACTATATTACCAAACCATTTGATCTTGATGAGCTCAAGATAGTCGTAAAACAGGCCTTAAAGGTTAGTCGTTTACGGGAAGAAGTTGTTTTTCTACGCTCAGAACTAAACAAAAAACACGGCCGAATTTTAGGCAACAGTTCGGCGATTCAAGAAGTTAATACACTAGTCGAAAGGGTAGCTGACAGTAATGCCACGGTATTAATTACCGGGGAAAGCGGGACAGGCAAAGAGGTTGCGGCGCTGTCGATTCACAACCTAAGCTATCGACGTGAAAAATCCTATGTGCCTATTAACTGTGCTGCACTACCGGAGTCATTACTGGAAAGCGAGTTGTTTGGCCATGAGAAGGGTGCCTTCACAGGTGCTGTGGTTCGAAAAACGGGTCGTTTTGAATTGGCTGATAAAGGAACACTTTTCCTTGACGAGGTCACTGAAATGCCACTGTCTATGCAAGTAAAGCTGCTGCGAGTTCTTCAGGAAAGGCAGTTTGAAAGGGTAGGAGGTACAGAAAGTATCAAAATTGATGTAAGGATTATTGCAGCTACTAATCGAGATCCGATGGATTGTATTAAAAAAGGGACTTTTCGTGAGGATCTCTACTACCGATTAAATGTTTTGCCGATTCACATTCCCCCCTTAAGATTAAGAACTGAAGATATCCCCTTATTGGTGATGCACTTTCTGCAAAAATTTAACCCCTCTCAGGAACAAATGATCTCTCCTGCAGCCTTGGGGTTACTGATGAATTACGAGTGGCCTGGGAATATCCGAGAGTTACAGAACGTGATTGAAAGGTCTGTTATTCTCTCTCAGGGAAATGATATCAAAGTACAGCATTTACCAAAGGAAATACAAAAACTTGAAAACAGTAAAAATGCGGCCGATCGTGGGTTGATTCTTAATTTCCCAGACAAGGGGATCTCCTTTGATGCGGTCGAAAGAGAGCTGATTCTTAAGGCTCTTGAGAAAAGTACTGGGAATCAAACTAAAGCGGCTCAATTGCTAGGCCTTACTCGATCGGCGCTTCTGTATAGGGCACAAAAGTACCAAATCAAGTTGTAGGAAAAACCACGAAATTGGTTACGATTGGCTAATTATTTCAAAGGGAGGTATATCATGAAGGTCACCTCTAAGTGCAGCCAATTAAAAAGATTAAAAGAAACAAGTTAGCATAGAAGTTATCATTCCCTGCAAAGGGTATCATATAAGAAGCAATCAAGAGACAGATAGCATTGGTGGGGCCAGTTGCTAACTGGTTGGAACTACCAAATGATGAAGCGAGAATGGTTAGCACAATACCTGAATATAAGCCGTAAGCGGGGTGAACACCTGCAATCATAGCATAAGCCATGGTTTGTGGTAACGCGACGACTGCAACCGTTAGGGCAGCAATTAGATCAAAGCGAAGGTTATTTCTGTCATAATTGATTAAGGTATCTAAAATCGGGATAAATTTAATGATGCTCATCATTATACCCCCAAACAAATTTTGTTTAACCTATTAGCTAAACTCGATCAAGTTTTAAAGTTTGAGAGGATTTAGTTCGTGAAATATGGTACTTTTAACCGCCTGCAATCCAATGGGGATATTCCACTAATTTGAATCTTTGCCTTGTATAAGGGGAAGATTCCCCCTTGTTTGTTTTCAAACAGCTAGAAGTCGATTGTCTGATTTCAAGCACGAGGGAAAATGGATTGTCAAACGAAGACAGAGAAGAAGGCGTACTTATCAAAGAATTGACGGGAAGCGTCCAATGAACAAGAACAATAAAAGGACCGAGGGCGCCTCGGTCGCTCATAGGCGCCCAGACTTTTTGAACCAGTTGCTTTGGGGTGAAATGATGACATTACGTCAATTTAGCGCTTTGTCTAAGGTTTCTTCATCACAATGCCAGAGCCAATAACCGAAGAAAACCAAGAACCCCCAAATGAATTTCCAAGCACCCATATTTATCGTCCTTTCTCCATTGCAATCTCTTCTAATTGTCGCTTATCAAATCCATATTTTAAGACCATCCTTGTTTTCAATTATCTTTTCGGCAATCTTGATTGCAATATCATGATAGTAATTTTCGATGTCTTCCCAATCTTTAAGGCTCTTAGTTTTCTTCGTTACTCGACAAACTAAAGGAATCCAATTTGTTTGGTTTATATCAAAGTTCGCAATAGATCGTTCAAATTCATCTGCTATGTTACTAGTACTCCAATACTTAGGCCCATTCTCAGGCCTTTGAACGAAGACGCGCCTAACAAACTCATTTGTAATGGTACCGAAAGTAATTAGAAGTTTGGGTTGATGTTCGAGGACACTTTCCCTTAAGAATGCAATTTCTTGAGCTACCTGTGCTTCACTTGAAGCATCAGGAACTCTTCCAATATCGCTAATCGTATTCATTATGAAAATATTTTTACTATTAATTCTGGCATGGAGTTTACGATATACCTGGTCCTGAATCTCATACATTATGAGAGACCAAATATCGTAAATATCAGCAGGATATTTGGGATTAACTAGTAGCCAAATCGGACAAGATCTATCTCCGGATTCTTTATTCATTCTATCAACAAACGTTAAATCATTATTAAGTACTAAGCTGGACAAACAAATCCCACCTTTCGATGCTAAATCCACTTTAAACGTGTAAAGAACGAATGCTTAGTTCCATCAGAATACTATGCGATTGATTTATTGATTTGATATAGACGGAATAATGTTATAATGTTAGTGTTGGTTTACCTTCTACCGTAGAATTGCACTGACTGTTACTGGATCTTGGATTTTTTCCTTGTTTCGAGAGTGGAATTTTCTCATCACTTCCACAATAAGCTTGCTCGTTTCCATCTCATTGTGGATATTGCATGAATCAAACACTTCTTGAACCCATTCGATGAATTGAGTAGTCTTCATAAGAATTACCCCCTCCTTAAATTAAGTTATCTCTCCTATTGTTTAATATGAGACCCATGAAGATGTTGGTTCTTACATTTATGAGATATTGAAGCAATACTTACCTTTATTTTCTGAGTATCACTTATGTAGTTATTTATGCAATTATCATGCCAGCCATTTTACCACTTTTTCTGTTATGCTTTGTATGTTTTCAGACATCTCAATCTGCGGGAAACTAAATTCCTTGAGCCCAGATTTACCATAAGCAACTTTTAAGTCTACAACTTGTGTTCTTTATAACAGGCATTAGGCTTTGTTTGATTTTGAACAACTGGAAATGAATTGCCTGAATTCATGCAGAGGAGGCGTTGGCCTGTTAAGAATTCTGAAAAATAAATCCTTCGCTTCTCAAATAATGATCACTGTTTCTGCCATCTTATTAATCCCCATTCTAGTGATGATGTATGACATCTTTTTTTCTGGTGCCAAAGATGAAATGCTTTTAAAAACAAAGGAAGAGCGCTTGGGTACCATGGTTAACGCCACAGTTCAAGGATTAACAGAAGTTCTGGACCGTGCAAATGTAGAATCCAACACCTCCCTCGCTCTTATGGATACAAGCATAATTGCAAATGCCTTTGATATAATTGCTAAACCATTGGCAGATGCAAACCCTGGAGTACGCCTGGGTCTTTACATTCCTGAAACAAAAGACCTTTTTGTAAATGGTTTTCTCCACCAATACAGGCCTCAAACACCCGAAGAAATCAAAGCGAGAGAGTATCGAATTTTAGACGAAGCTTCCTCAGGTCTAGTCGCTGTTAATGCTACAAAAAAACCACTTTCTCGTATCACCGGGTCACTTGGAAACCAAACCTTTGAATATTTAATGCCGGTAATGCAGCAGGGAAAACTAATTGCTATAGCTTGGGCAGACGAGCAGGTTCATCCGGTCTTTGCCCAGAGTAGGCAATTTAGCCTAATCACTCGATACCTGACGCTTTTTGGACTGATCTTTGGTCTAGGAGCCGCTCTTTATGTCATTCATAACTTGGCCACTGAAGTACAGATGATTAAAAATGGAATCCTGCGTATGCAGGAAGATAGTAACAAGCGGCTACCTGCCATGCCGGGGGAAATCGGAGAAGTCGTCCAAGCCATTAACAATATGGCTGATAACCTAAAGAAAAAGAAACGACTGGAAGAAGAATTAACGCGATCCGAAAGACTCGTAGCGCTTGGTCGCCTCGTTACAGGAGTTGCCCATGAATTAAGAAATCCCTTGGGGATTGTTAAAGCGACTGTCCAGGTTATGGAGGGAGAATTTAAAAATCAAGAGGGGTTGAAGGAATATACTCGGGTTATTTGTGAGCAAATAGATCGAGGCAATAACGTTATTAAAGAGTTGTTGGATTTTGGTCGTCCTAGTAAACCTATCGTTAGTCCCACCGAGATGAATAGTTTATTAGAATCTGTTCTTACCTTTACCTATCCAATGTTACGGCAAAATAAAATTGGGCTGGAGAAAAGGTTTGAATCAAATCTCTCTCTGGTAAACATTGACATGGATCGAATGAAACAGGTCTTTGTTAATTTAATTTTAAATGCTATTCAAGCAATGCATGGTGGCGGTAAACTTATCATCAAATCAATGGCCAAAGAAGAGACCATTGAAGTATATTTTATCGATTCGGGATCCGGCATTGAGGCCAATGATCTTCCTCGGATTTTTGATCCATTTTACACGACAAGAGACGATGGGACTGGTTTAGGTCTGTCCATCAGTTATCAAATTATTCACATGCACATGGGTAAAATTTGGGTTTCTGAAACTTCCCCTAAAGGGACTACAATGGCGGTAAGTATACCTAAATCGAACCTGCATCCATTAAAAGAGAGTTTATTACTTTATTAATCTCAGAGTGAAAAAAATTGCTACGAAGAAAAACTACTTTTTCTTCGTAGCAATTTTTTTGATAATAGTTCTAATTAATTATGAAAGAATTGAAAGGTGATAGTTATAGTCTTTAAATGCCGTGGAGAAGATTCTGAGAAGCAAACACTTAACTGGTAGCACCTTTTTCGTACAGAGAAAGAGCAAAGGATCTAAAATAATGATAATTTCAACTGATATCAGAGAAAAAGTTCTTATAGTGTTTGTTTTGGCAATAGCGTAAATCGATTAAGAGCATATTGAATTGCTATAGACGCAATGCTATCACAATGATAACCTTTACTTGTGAGTATAGTCACATAACAGAAGTGAAAGGAGGTTGCTCTGACTTAATGACTTCCGAGGAAGTTTCTAAGCTTTGTGGCTGTATGGGCCTTTAGTGATTTGAGGGATTACATGGACAAACAAAGTTGGAAAGTGTTCTAGTCACAAAAGATTCTAATAAAAAAAGCAGCCTCGAAAGGCCGCTAAGAAATTTAATCGTAATGATATTATATCACAAATGAAGGAAAAGTGTGTCAAGTGCTAGGTGATTTTTCTTGTAAGGTGGTCGTTAGTGCCCCTTAGAACCGCATAAATAGGCACCTTAAAAAAAGAGAGAGAGGTGTAGAAATATGAGTGGCAACAATACAAAACGAGTTTTCTTTATTTTGCTTGGTATAGCATTGTTTTTCGTATTCTTTTATGCTCCACAATTTGGACCGGCGGTAGATCCCAGCGGTAAAGCCTTTGAGTTAAGTCAACAAGGTAAAGCAGCAATTGGTTTATTCTTTCTAGCCAGTATTTGGTGGGTCTTTGAAGTAACTCCCATCGGGGTTACTAGCCTAATGATTGGTGTTGTTCAAGCCTTATTCCTAATTCGTCCAGCTAAGGAAGCGTTTAGGGATTTTATGGATCCCACGGTTGTATTTATTTTAGGATCTCTACTCATTGGTTTAGCTTTCACTAAAGCCGGAATAACTAAGCGAATCGCTTATAAAATGTTAGATGTGGTGGGTGAAGATACCCGAAAGATTTTATTAGGAGTCTTTATTATTACGGCATTATTAACCCATATTATGGCTCACACTGCCGTAGCGGCTACTATGTTTCCGATTTTAGTGACAATTTTGGCCTTGTATAATGGAGAAAACTCCGATGGCAAACCCACCAAATTTGGTAAGGCTTTGTTCATAGGAATGGCCTACACTGCAGGAGCAGGAAGTATCTGTACCCTCTTAGGTGGGGCACGTAACCCCGCAGCGGTTGGTTTCTATACTCAGTTTACTGGTAAAGAGGTTTCTTTTGTTGACTATTCCATTCACATGGCCCCCTTTGGATGGGCAGCAGTATTTCTTATTTGGGCACTGTTATTGGTCATTTACAAGCCTGAAAAAACTCATATCCCTGGCTTACGTGCTAAGGCGAGATCCGAGTATGCAAAACTTGGACCAGTTAGCAAACAAGAAAAATTTGTTGGGACCGTGGTGTTCTTTGCTTTGGTAATGCTTGTATTACAAGCCATTATCCCAGCTTTAAAGACCATGGACCGTTCAGTTCCTTTGCTGCTAGCAGGAATATTATTCTTCCTCGCCAATGTATTGACGGTTGAGGATCTGGAGAAAAAAATTCCTTGGAACATTATTTTATTATTTTCCGGTGCCATGAGTATTGGCTTCTGCCTATGGCAGACAGGTGCCGCTCAATGGATTGCGATCAAGTGGTTAGGAATGATATCTGGTGCACCCTGGATAGTGTTCTTATTAGCTGTTTGCTTCTTGGTATTGATCATGACGAATTTTATTATGAATGTAGCAGCTATTGCAATTACCTTACCTGTAGCTCTTGTTATGGCTCAGTATTTAGGCGTTAATCCAGAGCTTGTTCTCTATGGTGCCGTAGCAATGGCGGGTATGCCTTTCTTACTGCTGATTGGTGCAGCTCCTAACGCCATGGCCTATGAATCTAAGCAGTTTACGACAGGCGAATTTTTCGTGAGTGGTATTCCTGCAAGCGCACTAATCATGGGCATCTTGGTAATCATGACATTTACCTACTGGCCACTGGTAGGTTTGTCTCCGCTTCTGAAATAGATAAGTATGTATTAAGAGCGACTTAGATAATAGTTAGAATCGAGGGAACGTGTCTCTCAAGAAATAAAAAAAGGCAGCCTCGAAAGGCCGCTAAGAAATTTAATCGTATTTAAATTATATCACAAAATTCTGACTATGAGAAGCCGGCTATCACAACAAATGTTAACAGATTCACGTCAAATGATTTGTTAATTGGGTCGAAGTAACCTAAAACTATGAAGGGTGGGGATTCGTTGGCCGGCTTTTCACGCGATAAATATATCCCTTTAGTAGACAGGGATTCAGGAGATAAAAGCTATCCAATTTGGCTATTAATTAATCCAAAATACCTTGATGTTGTCAATTATATTTGGAAACATGTCTTAGATGAGATACAAGACAAAGTTTATAGGGAAATACATTCCAGAATTGATACAACTAATATTTACATTAGGAGTGTTGTCAGTGATTGTGGAATAGTCCCTAGTTCATTAAATTGGTGGGGAGACGAAGTAGTTACAGAAATTGAGTTGTTAAGGAATTTTATTCTTGAATACAATCCAAAGATGCTGATTTCTATTGGTGGGTTTCCCTTTGAATTCATGAGACGTGTCTTCGAGATCAAGCCAGAAAAAGGACCTAAGTATTGGAGTTCTTCAATTATAAGGAATGAATTTGAAATATCAATTAAGAATTTCGATGTGAACCAAACAAATATGATTCCCTTACTTCGACGAGTGATTGGGAGTGATATGGTCTTAGAAACAGAAAATTATTTGAGTCGCAATGACAGCGAACAGTACTTTCATGATGTAGGAACAAAGCTCGCTGAAAAGATAATTGAAAATAAGGATAGTTTTAAAATATGGGTGAAGGAGAAAAATGATCAAAACAATACTTTTTAAGATTGTGGGGATGGACAATGGAAGTTAAATGTGTGGCTAGTATTGATTTCACTTCTCTCCATGAGTTAAAGGCGTTCATTAGAATAGTGAAAGAAGCCGGTGGAAGCGTTTCACTCAGCGGGGAAATACCAGACGATAGCTCAATATTAGACAATCCAATTCTTATTCCTAATATCGAATCAGACAGTATATCTAGTTCGGAGGTTAAAGATCACGTTACAGAGAAATCGGCTACGTGTACACTACTAGAATCGGTTTCTAATTTCCCAGGGTTGGCTACACGTGCCAAGTAAAAGCGTTTATAGCCGTAGCTATTTGTTTTCGCCTTAGAAATACCGTCCTAGAAAGGATCCTGCTTGCTTTAAGTGGTAAGGATCTCCACCGCAATCCAAGAATCGTTCATAGTGATAAACCCAATCATCAATTTCTGGAACGACTTCTTTCCAGGATCTAATGCCCAAAATCTTGTAATACCAATACATCATTTGAGAGTTAACAAGCTTTGATGAGTTGCAGTACTTCTTTTCAAATTCTAAAAGAAATTCTAAGGATTCATTAGCATTTTCCAACTATTTCACCTTCCCTCTATGCGACGGTTGTCTAGCTCTTTCTTATAACTAGAATTACCATTATATAAATTAATTATAAGCATTTTGTTTTCCTATATACGAGATAAAAATACAATGATAATCTTTAATTAGGATTATTTCAGACAAATAAGAAGTAAGGAGGCTAGATTTTCAAATTAAGGTCCATGAAGAATTAGGGCTTGATATTATTAATAGAAAGCAGACTGAAAAGGTCGCTAAGAAATTTAATCGGTTTTCGTTATGACGCAGAAAAAATTCTTACACTTAACATTTCGCTCCAAGTGAAAGGAGGGTTAATAATGAGAGAAGAATCCCTTAATTATGGGGTCGGGAACACTAGAGGCACGTTTTTAAATGTTGTACCAGTGAATCGACCGGAGGGTGAGCGTAATTTCAAGTTTGAATTATATAATAATAGGGTTCGGGCCAAACGGCCTATAGCAACTCTTACGACAAATGTGGGGACAGTTTTCCTAGAAGGTATGGTCAAACGATCGTTTAAAGCAACTATGGAGATTAGACCGGATGTGCCATTTAGCCAAGAAGAGTTACACGATCTACCAGCTGACGTTGCCACACTGATGATTCGGGAGTTAGGCGGTAACCCCTCAGAAGAACAGTTTATTATTCAAATAACTTGCTCGATCAGGGACGCTTCAGGCGAAAAGAAAAATCATATTGTTTCAGAAACTTGGATGAGCGGTAATATAGATTTTAAGCATTACAATATTTTTTCCAACAGTTCTTTAATCGCATCTTTTGGGTAAGGGCTTAGGCCTCAGAATAGTAGCTAAAGCGCGAAAAACCTTACAGCAGTTAAGTGTTGTACTATTTGAGAAAGGGTATTTGAGATGAATGAAGCAAAGTTTAATGTACTTCTTTACTCGAATGAGTCACAGCATGACTTTTGGGGAGTTGTATACTCCGCTATTTTATTAACGAATATGCCTAACATGCATTTAGACATTGTGCAGCTAAAAGAAAGCAATGACGGCTCAATGGGTGCTAAAAATAGTCTCATTAATTCTTGGCCGATCAGCCCACCCCTGAATTGGATGATAGATATTATGGGGGGGGGCTGATTCGGGCGCTATAAGTAGGTATAATGAAATTCTAAGCAAAACCAATGAAGTTTTTTTATATAGAGCGGAAGACGTTAGTCATCAAGTGATATATTGCAATCCGAGTATTCCCGAGGCGGTAGACGCACTTCTCGAGTATACAAGAAAAAAGTCAATTGCCCTAATAGTTATGAGCACTCGGAGACTTACAACTCTAAAAGACTTAATTTTTGGCAGTTTAGAGCATACCTTACAAAATAGGTCACCAATTCCGGTATTGTCGGTTAAGAATCTACCTCTCGATTTTCCTAATAGTATGAGATCAAAAACGAACCTGAAGGTTATCCGAAAATGACTTGCAAGAGAGAATTTGCTCAACGACTTGGTTACCAAGAAGCCTAAAATTGCCTTAATTTTATAGTATTGAGATTTATTGGAAGTGTTGCATTTGCTACACTTCTTTTTATATCCACTTGACGCCAGCGGCACCCGACCATCACCATTCATGGCCATCGTTTGATGCAGAAGACTTTGTCAGGTAATTATTTTTTTGAATTGGACAAGAAAGTCATTAGATATTTCAATTATCAGGGATTTGTTCTTTATATTCATTAATATGGGGTTTGAGAGATTTTTCCCATTACAAGAGTAACTATCTAGGTAGGAGTAACTGGGCTTGCTTCTATTACAAATAACGCACGATTTTGGCGTCATGACACAAATTAGGGGATTATTCCATAGATATCATTGATTGTGGGGATATGTATTAACTATAGACACCTCTGGAATGCAGTGCTAAGGTTAACTTGTGAAAGGAATTTCTAAAGAAGGAGAGGTGAGCTATTACTTTTGTTTCATATAGGTCCAGATAATGAAGAAAAGGAACCTGTCTATCTTGAAGTGTTTTAAGCAAAAAGTTAAAACTAAATATTGTTCTAAAAATCACAAATCACAAATCACAAATTACAAAAAAGTGGAACGCGTTGGATCAGTTTAGCAATGAAGTTCAAGAGGCGTTCTCAAAAAAAAGCAGTCTGTAAAAGACCGCTAAAAGAATTTGACATTAGTTATTATATCATAAATCTCCGAAAAAGTGAGGTTTTGTAATAACTAAAAGCTCCAATTGAACTAAAGATCAATGGAGGAGGGAAGATGACTATGAAAATTTTATACAACTCTTTAATGGGCGCCGCTAGGGCTCATGCTCAATGGGAGATTGAAACTTCCTTTAATATTATCAAAAACAGGAAGAAATTATTGATACTGTTCATAATGGCCCTGCCCTTGCTTATTCCAGCAATGGCTCATGCTGCAGCTACTCTACCGGCCTTTATCGGTGGTAAAGCTGCCTTCGGACCATCCTATTTTTCACCGGAAACTTTTTACGGCTCCATAGCCGTGGGTGTCATTGCAGGTCTTATTACAGGCTGCATAGGAGCTGGCGGGGGCTTTGTTATCACGCCTGCGCTGATGAGCCTAGGAGTAAAAGGAATATTGGCAGTAGGAACTGACATGTTTCACATCTTTGCTAAGGCAATTATGGGCACCACCTTGCACAAAAAAATGGGTAACGTTCATGCGGGTCTGGCCATTGCCTTTTTGGTTGGTTCTGGACTGGGAGTCACAGGCGGCGGTAAGTTAAATCGCGAATTATACAATTTCAACCCTGTAATGAGCGATTTCGTAATAAGTGCTATATACGTGGTTCTGTTGGGATTCCTGGGATTCTTCGCTATGAGCAAATATTTTGAAAATAGGAAAAATGCGCCTAAGGACGGTGGCGACGCTCACGGAGGCCCAGAGACAATGACATTACTAGGAGTTAAGCTACAATCCATAAACCTTGCTCCTATGATTAAATTTGATGAGCACATGGTCCCCGGCGGAAGAAAGATATCCGGCATCTTTGTAGCAATATGCGGAGCATTGACGGGCTTCTTAGCTTCAATACTAGGTGTTGGCGGCGGTTTCGTTACCTTTCCAATGTTTGTTTATGGTCTCGGGATCTCCACCGCAACCACTGTGGGCACAGATATATTTCAAATTATCTTTACAGCAGGCTACGGTTCCATTGCACAGTACGCTATCTACGGTTATGTATTCTACACCCTAGCCATGGGTATGCTACTGGGTTCGTTATTCGGCATCCAAATAGGCGCTATCACCACCAAGGTGGTCCCCGGTACGCAGATCCAGGCCTTCTATGCCTTGGCCATAATGGCGGGCTTTGTCAACAGACTATTTGCTTTGCCCGAAAAATTGGCAAAAATGGGCTATATCACTATGACTGACTCTACTGGCGCGTTAATCAACTCGATAGGAGTCTGGTTATTCTTCGGCCTAATTTCCATCTTTGCCGTCTGGATTATAGGCACATTTATTGTTAATATACCGAAGCTTCGGGCAGAGTCTGCTGCGGATGATGTTAAGGTTACCAAAGGAGGTGTTACCCAATGAGTGTAGTTCGAAACAAAAAGACTTTTGGCATCGGAGTTGCATTGCTCGTGAGTTTTGTACTAGTCTACGTTGGCATGATGTCTCCCAACTTCGGTAACGGCAGAAATGGTCTGGAATACGCAGACGATATGTTTAACTCTTTGTCAAAAGGCTCGGCCTATTTCATGAAAGACGCTCAAAAAGTTGCTGAAAGTCAAAAGGGAAAAAACATCAACCTCACCGTTAAAGCTTCATCACCCGCAGATGCCGAAAAATGGGGCGAATTATACACTACAGCTGGCGCCACTGTGACTGTTAAAGAATCCTCAGTGACCATCGATGGAGATTTCGGAAAAATCCTAGGCGCCGTCGTAGCTGATAGCGACTTAATGTATCACAATGATAGTAAAACAGTGGAAGCAAAATATGGTTACGATGGCCGTGAAGCAACCTACAACTGGAACAGCTCATTAAAGAAAATTGATGCCGCACTGAAAGCTAAATCGCAGTTTCTAGAAGGATCTGCCTTGCTCAAAGTCCAGCAAAAGGCCCTTGAGCCGGGCTACAATTACTATGGAGTAGAAATAAAGAAGGTAAGTGAGAATAAAGGAAGTCTCATTTTCCTGCTCAGCTTCTACCTTGCATACACGTTATGGTACGGTTTTGGACTCTTCTACCTCTTTGATGGTCTTGGTATTGTCGTTGGAAAATCGAAAAAGAAGGTAGCCTGAAATTGAGAATTGAGACCAAATATCAGTGTTCTTTTGGGGACATTAGTCTCTACTGGAGACTAATGTCTTCTCGCCGGTAAGTGTTGCTTTTGGGATAGCTGCTTCGGCAAAAGTAATCCTCAGCACGATCGTATTGATTAAGAGCGGTGCGCTTCGATGAAAGGAGTATTTGCATGAATGATGCTAAGTTTAACGTACTCCTCTATTTTAATGATTCACAGCAGGCCTTTTATGCGGCTGTTCATACTGCTATACTACTGAAGAATATGCCCAATATGCATTTGACTGTCGTACAGGTGCAAGAAGGCTGTGAAGACTCTAAAATTACAGAATATAGTTGGATCGATACAAAAGACCTAGTAAATTGGGCTTTGGCAAAAAGTAACGGAAAGGGAAATAAATATCGTTGGCCGATAAGCTCAACCTCGAATTGCCTGAAGCATGTTTTTGACAGATCTAATGTCTCCGTTAAAAACAAATATCATGAGATTCTCTCCGATACTAACGGGGTATTTTTAGAGAGAGCAGAGAACGTCAATCATGTTATGATATATTGTAATCCAGGTATTTCTGAGACTTTGGCGGCACTTTATGACTATGCCTCAAAAAACTCTTTTAATTTGATCATTATGGGTACACAGGGACTTACTACATTGAAAGTTTTGCTTTTTGGTTTGTTAATCAATAACTCTCCTATACCCTTGATGTTAATTAAAAAGCTTCCCCAAGTTTTTAATAAGTAATTAGATAAGGTTTTTAAGAAATACCTGTTAAACCGATTTTCATGTTCCATATTTTTCAGCCTTAATCTGTTGATGAGGGGACTGTGAGATGATTAAGAAAGAGTCCGGGGAAAGAAGTAATCCAATTTGGGTATTATTTAATCCAAAACACCCAATAAGCCACGACAATTGGACACCTGTATTAGATGAAATTCAGGATAAAGTATATAGAAAAATAAATACTAGAATTGAAACTTCGAAGATTTATTTAAGAAATGCGGTTAGCGATAGCAGGATTATTCCTAATACTTTAAATTGGTGGGGACCCGAAGTAGCTAGAGAAATCGAGTTGTTCAGGGAAATTGCCTTTGAGTATAAACCAAGAATTCTAGTTTCTTTAGGTGCTTTTTCTTTTGAGTTTTTGAGACGTGTCTATGAGATAACACCTGAAAAAGGGCCTAAGGCTTGGAGTACTTCAAACTTAGGAGATGAATTCGAAAGATCAATGGAGGGCTTTAATATTTATAAAACGAATCTTATTCCCTTACTCCATCGAGTTGGAGCGAATTCAAGTTTTATTGACACGGATAATCATTTTTGCAGAAAAGACGGCAAAAATTACTATCGTTATGTTGGTAGTAAATTAGCTGAAAAGATTATTGAGAATAAGGATCATCTCAATATTTGGATTCAATAAGGCCGGTTTTACTATTTAATCGGTCTTCAAGGGTTACTTGAGGACCGATTGAATTAAAACCAAAGCAAGCAATAAACCAGATAATCAATTTAAGGGGTCCTATGTGTTATAAATCCTTCGTGGTAGACTAAGATTATCTACTATGAAAGGATTTTATTTATGAGACTAACACTTCTACTTTTGCTTATAATGTTCTATGCTCTTATTGTAAATGGATAAAAGATGTAGTCAGGGACCATGGAATTGTTCATAGTCAATGATATAATTGTACTACGACTGTGTTGGGTGATTTCATGTTGACTTGCAAGGAGGTAAGTATGTTAATCATTGATCGATTTGAAGGAGATTGGGCGATTATCGAAACAGAAAATCGTGACACGTTTAATTTGCCACGCATCGTTTTACCACCAGGGATTAAAGAAGGGGATGTTATAAGCATACATGTGGGTATTGACGTAGTAGCGACAAAGGAACGCACAGAAAAATCTAAACACAGGTTAGATAACCTCTTTGATGAGTAGGAATGGAGTTGCTTAATTGTTCTTTCGGAATAGGCGGGTTAGCTTACCGCTGATTATCTTGTCTTTCTTTCTTCTTGCTGGCTGTGGTACAACAGACAAGGCGATGCCACTTGGTACGGCACCCAATCAAACCCTATTACAAGTCCATTTCCTTGATGTTGGTCAAGCGGATAGCATTTTAGTGATTGCTCCAAACGGCCAGACAATTCTTGTGGATGGTGGAAATGCTGATGACGGTCCTGGGATCGTAAGTTATCTGAAATCCCAGGGAATCAAGGAACTTTCAGCCATCGTTGCAACTCACCCACATGAAGACCATATTGGTGGACTAGATACCATCATGCACAGCTTTCCGCCAAAACAGGTTTATATGACAAATGGTACTTCTAATACAAAAACGTATGAGGATTTTATTTCGGCAGTCAATGCCAGCGGTGCTAAAAAAATTAGAGCTAAAGCCAGAGTTAGGCTAGATGTGACAGGCCTATCAGGGGAATTCCTAGCACCTAATAGTGACCAATATGACGATCTCAATAACTACAGTGCGATCTTAAAGATTACCTTTGGGAAAGTTTCCTTCCTATTAACAGGAGATGCTGAAGATATATCGGAGGCAGAAATGTTAAGTCTTGGGCAGAATTTACAGGCTACCGTGTTAAAGGTTGGACACCACGGTAGTACAAGTTCAACAACAAGTACATTTCTAAAAGCTGTTGATCCAAAGTACGCAGTGCTATCCGTTGGAGAAAACAATAGTTATGGGCATCCTGCTCAAGTGACGTTGAATAAACTGGCTAATGCGGGGGTGCAAATGTATAGCACAGATCAAGCGGGTACTATTGTTGCCACTTCGGACGGAGATACCGTAAAGTTAGCTGCTTCCAGCCCGTCGTCAAGCCCCAAAGCCGTACAGCCAGTTCCTGCTATAGCAACTGGTTCGTTAATAATTTCAGCGATTGATTTAAGGGGTGAAGTTGTTACCTTAATAAATAGTAATGAGAGCACGGTTAACCTTACTGGTTGGAAGTTAGTTAGCGAAGAAGGCAATCAAACATTTATTTTCCCATCGGGCACAAAATTACCCGGAGGTGAGACGCTTAAAGTTGTAAGCGGGAAAAATGCCCAAACCCAAGCTGGAACAAATGTCCTTGTTTGGACGGAATCAAATATCTGGAATAATGAGGGTGATCCAGGAATGCTTTACGATGCTCAGGGGCAGTTGGTATCCCGAAAATAGAGTAAAAACTAGCAATAAGGCAGGAAATTTCTGCTTTATTGCTAGTTTAAATTCAGAAGCTATTACTGCTGTTTATATTGGGGTTCTTGCTGTTCAATATATTGCGCTCGTCCCTTCAATTCGTTTAAAGCAGAATCAAAGGTTTGGGCAAGTTGTTCAAAGCTCTTTTTTGCCTGTTGATCTTGAGTTTCTAGGGCAAAGGTCTTCATGGTTGCAGCGGCGTTTTGAACCGTTGCTATCGCTTGTTGCATCTGTGTACCTACTGTCATCGGTAATCACCTCCTTTTTAGAGTATCCCGTTTTTAACCTTTAGGTCTGAAGATGAGTGCCCCCATGAAAGCAAAAATAATTGCCGCTGATATGCCTGCACTGGTAATCTGAAAGATACCAGTCAGGACTCCAATAGGACCGGTAGAATCAAATTCCTTAAGAGCACCCTTGACCAATGAATTTCCGAAACTACTAATCGGTACGGTCGCTCCTGCACCGGCAAATTTAATCAGTGGATCATAAAGCCCCAATCCTCCCAAGACTGCTCCAGTTACGACTAAAGTAACTGTTGTGTGAGCGGGAGTTAGTTTAAGTCCATCTAATAACAATTGTCCAATGACACAAATAGCTCCTCCAATCAAAAATGCCCAGAGAAATTTTTCCATTGTGACAGCTCCTTATAGTTCAATACTTACCGCATGGGCAACCGATGGAATACTTTCTTTCTGCTGGTAAGACATAGGGGATAAGAGGGCACCGGTTGCGATGACCAATAGTTTTTTGATTTCGCCTTTGCGCATCCGATTTAGAAAATGTCCAAACGTTGTCGTTGCAGCACAGGCACACCCACTTCCTCCAGCCAATACGATCGGCTGATCCTTTCTATAGATCAATATACCGCAGTCTGTAAAAATTTCTTCGGGGATGTTCAAACCATGTTTCTTTAATAGGTCACCAGCGATTCTATGTCCTACTCTGCCTAAGTCACCAGTTGCGATAACGTCATAATAAGAAGGGTCTTTATTTAAGTCTCTGAAATGAGCCTCAATAGTATCTACTGCCGCTGGAGCCATGGCCGCCCCCATATTGAAGGGGTCAGAAAGGCCCATATCTATGACTCGACCAATAGTAGCAGAGGTTACTTTCGGACCCTCTCCGTGATCTGCAACCAAGGCAGCACCTGATCCCGTCACGGTCCATTGAGCTGTAGGCGGCTTTTGGGCACCGTATTCCGTGGGATATCGATATTGTTTTTCTGAAGCAGCATTATGACTTGAGACACAAACGAGAGCATTTTTTGCAAATCGACTATCGACAAGTAGGGAAGCCAAAGCCAAACCTTCCATTGAAGTAGAACATGCACCATAAAGACCAAGAAAGGGAACCCCCAGTGTACGAGCAGCGAAACTGCTGGGGACAGTCTGGTTCATGAGATCTCCGGCTAACAAAAACTGGACATCTACTTTTTTCAGATTGGCTTTTTTTATGGCTGTCTCACAAGCTTGCTCCTGAAGTTTCTTTTCCGCTTTTTCAAAGCTATCTTGTCCCAGCCAGAAATCTTCGTGGAGGAGATCAAAATCCTCAGCCAAAGGACCTTGTGCTTCGTGGGGACCGCCCACTGCTGCAGAGGCAATGATTGTGGGCTTGGAATCGAAAACCCATGTTTGATGACCTTGAAGCATTTACATCACACCCAATGCTCTAGAAATTATAACGACCAATGAGACAACAAACGCCGAGAAAACACCATAAACGATAACTGGGCCAGATATTTTAAACATATTACCGCCAACTCCAAGCACATAACCTTCACTTCGGTGGTCAATCGCTGCGGATGCCATGGTATTAGCAAAACCTGTCACTGGAATGATGGTGCCCGCTCCGGCCCATTGGGCAATATGGTCAAAAACACCAAGACCAGTTAGTAACACAGTCAGGATTATCAAAACTGCTACGGTAGGGTTTCCGGCACTTTCTTGGGAAAAATGAAAGTATGTAACAAAGAACATCTGTATACCTTGACCGATTACGCAGATCAGACCTCCTACCAAAAAGGCCTTAAGGCAATTTAAGACAATCGGTCTTTTTGGTTCTCTGGCCTGGGCAAAGGCTTGGTATTCCAGCTGAGTTGGAGTAAGCTTTTTTTTCTTTTTGTTGGACATGTGGCACTAACACCTCTAAATTCATTAATTTAACAAGTAAGGACGCAATTTATCTAAAAGATTCTCAATCTTTTGAGAGTTTTTCAGATACATGCTCTTGGCATTTTTGTTCTCCGTTTGTAGAGAAAACGTTGAGAGATCTGCTTGAACTTTTTGAAGGTTAGCATAGAGTAACTCTTTTACCTTAGGCTTGGGGATTTCAACAGCATCATCAAAAAGGTCTAAGAATAAGTCCCCGGAGGAGTCGACCTGACCCAGAAACACATTTTCCTGGGCAACTCCCATTTTTTCAAGTTCGACCTTAAGCCATTCTTGGTTTAGACCTAAAGAGAAAAGGGGCTCATTAAGGATATTCCCATCCATGATGACTGTTTGGGGTTCAGCCTGAGGTGCTACTTTTTGGCCTAGATCGTGGGCAGTTACCGGTTTCTGATCAGATTTCAGATAAGCATTAATCTCACCGTTCGTCTCCATGACTGCAAACTCTACGTCTGTAAGATTAAAGATGTTCTTGGAACGTAGTTCAGCCAAAAGGTCTTCTCCGGTCATTCTGACTTGGAGAAGGTTTTCCTCCATGATCTTGCCATGCTTAATTAAGACGTTCTCTTTTCCATTGATCAACTGATGAATTACTTCACTCTTAATCGCTAAAAGATCAAGGGCTAAGGGAAGGACAAGCCAGGTTAGCAATACTATAAACCCCGGTACGAGGGCTATGAGGTTTAAGGACATTAAAGTGGTCACGATGGCTAGAACGATATAGCTCATCAAATTAAAAGGTTTTACTTTGCTTATACTCCTTTTTCCTATCAGCCTTACAGAGAACCAAACTAAAAAAAATAATACTAGTGACCTTATAATGAGATAGACCGGTTCCTCCATAGTTTCACACCCTTTTTAATTACCTTTATACTGAGGCTCTTCCAATTCAAGATTTTTTAGTCGATCTTCTAAATCGCTGATAATGTTATCGGCTATTTCTAAGGAATTAGTGTAAACCGATTGAATTTCGTCATCTCTTGTTTGCAGAGTATACATATTTAACGTTCCCCGAACTCCTTTTAAACTTGCTAAGGTTTGTTTTACCTGCGAAGCAACCGTCATTTTCATCAACCTCCATTTGGATGATGTTAGTATAACAAATACCTCCCTTTTTAATGCCTGATAATTGGAGAATTGATCAATATTCCCAAAATAGTTGAGACGAATTGTAATAAGTAAATGAGATTGAAGTGTTGCATGAAGCTTTCAGAAGGGCTAATATCTATATATCTCCTGATATGTACATAGAGAATCTTATAATGCAGCCAAGATCTTAGAAATATTAATAGGGATTAGCTAGACAAAGTTGTAAAAGGTAGAAAGAAGAGGATGAAGGTTAAAGAGAATAGCAAAAGTAGGTATCATGGTTGGAACATAGTCATGGCAGCTTCGATGATAACTCTGTTGACCGTAGGATTTAGGCTGGGGGTTGGCCCTTTTGTCAAACCAATTATAACGGACTTAGGGATGTCTCGAACGGACTTTTCACTGATTGTGGCCATTAGTGCACTAATTTATGGAGTAGGGATGCCATTAGCCGGGTTTCTGTTAAAACGGTATAGCACACGTTTTGTCTTGATAATCGGCGTGGTCATGGTTTGCATCTCTCTTGTATGGACAATTTTGACCACGGTTATTTTGTTGACCGCCAGTGGAATATCTTATCAGTTACCGAACATTACACACCCAATTAGCAAGCAGAAGCACTTTCAAGCATCATGAGATTGTTCAAAAACTGGAGTACAAATGGATACAACCATTTGATACTCCAGTTTTGTAGTACTAGGGAGACAGACACATCTGGCTCGCCGATAGACATATAATGGAATGTATAGAATAAGATGGGATTAAATGCCCTGGTTTTGATGCTAGGAAGTATAAAGCCAATTGATATAATCAGAATGAAACTTTCTGGGAGTATCAGTGCAACTTAGGCTAACGCCCGCGCTTAGAAGGCTTCTCCGCTAAACTAACACGTGCGAAGACAGTGTCTTCGGGCACTAGCCGATTTTCTATACAGCGCTTATGATATGGGAGGTGAATTTCCATGGAAATAGGTATGCTGGCTCTTCTCGGGAAGACGGTTTCGGTCATGGAGAATCTAAAATCTCTTACTATTTCTTCGCTAGAAAGCCGTTCGATTGATGAGTGGCGTTAAACATTAAGAGGTCTTTCTCAGGAACTCGGGAAGGAGGAAGGCTATGATCGAGGTAAAGGAACTGACCAAAGTATATCGCGAAGGGCGAGGAATATGGAACATTAGCTTTCAGGTCGATCAGGGAACAGCGTTTGGATTTCTCGGTCCAAACGGAGCAGGGAAGACCACGACTATCTGCCTATTAATGGGGTTTTTGAGGCCTGATTCTGGACTAGTCACGATCAACGGTTTTGATTGCTGGAAAGAAAAGACGGAAGTGAAGAAGATCGTCTGTTACCTTCCTGGTGAACTTCATTTTATGGAAAACCTAACAGGCCTTGATTTTTTAGATCTTATCGCTGGAATGCACAGTGATTGTCTTCAAATAAAGAAGAACCGAGATCATTTCGTTCGTTCTCTAGACTTAGATTTAAAGATTCCCATCCGGAAGATGTCTAAAGGGATGAAGCAGAAGTTGGGGATTATATCAGCCTTGATGTTGGATGCCAGTGTGCTCATCCTCGATGAACCGACTTCAGGACTAGACCCCTTAATGCAAAAAGTATTTATTGATTTAATCCTCGAGGAAAAGAAAAAGGGGAAGACTTTGTTTATGTCTTCCCACCAATTTGCGGAGATTGAACGCACGTGTGAACAGGTCGGAATTATTCGAGAAGGGAACCTTCTAGCCGTTCAAAGTATTTCTCAACTTAGAGAAGCAGAGTATCAAACCTTCGAAATCGAAGTCGAGAGTGAAGAGGACGCTGAGCTTCTCAAGCAGAGTCAGTTAGAGCTAACCCCTATTCAAGGGAGATGCTTCGTCATCCGTATTGCGGGTGAACTGGATAGACTGTGGTTGGTTCTCGCCCAAGTTCGTGTCAAAGGCTTTAAGCAACGTTCTCTGGAGTTAGAAGAGGCTTTTATGGATTTTTTTCGATAGTCGTCAAAATTTTGGCCGAGAGGCTTAGTGGCAAACTAAGGTGGGGTGACTATGAATAGGGCATTGTTTCGAGCGATGTTTAAGCAGTATCGCAAGAAAGTAGCTGCCATCTCAACTGGTATTATCCTTTATGAAGGACTCTTAACCTGGGTTTACCCTGTGATTGCTAAAAATCCAGCTGTTACGCAGGTCGCAGAGTCTATGCCATCAACGGTCAAGACTGTGTTTGGAATCTCTGAAAATGCCCGGATCGATACCTTCGAGGCCTTTATATCGGGCCAGTTTTTTGCAAGGATCTGGGTAATGCTCATGGCCTTATATGGAATTCAAACGGCAAATGCCGTTCTTGCGAAGATGGTGGATGATGGATCATTGGCTTTTCTTCTCTCTACACCAGTATCGCGAAGTGAGATTCTTGCAACTCAAACTGTCGTTTTAATGAGTACAACCGCGATTCTTGTCGCGGCTACGATCCTTGGCCTATATTTTGGAACATTTTGTTCGAGAATTAAAATAAATTATGCGCGTTATTTTCGATTAGGGCTCTTAGGAGTGGCCTTTTTCTCGCTCATAGAAATCTATAGTCTCTTTTTTTCAGCTTGGTTTGTTGAGGAAGAAAGGGCTTTAGCTTATGCTTCGGGGTTGACGTTGGCCTTTTACGGACTGGATATTGTGGGTGGGCTCAGTAGTAAATTATCCTGGCTCAAAAACTTCTCTCTTTTCCAATGGTTTCAGCTGCAAGAGGTACTAGAGGGGACAATAGATCCTACGTGGACTATTATAGGGCTAAGTGTCGCTTCAGCGCTTCTATGGTACTTGACCAAAAAACTATTTGAAACCCAGGATCTAGCTATTTAGTGATTATAAGATCAATTTGGCGCCAAATAAGAGAGCGGCGAAATATTTGACTCTCTTGTGAGGCGCTCGGCAAAATGGGTTTAATGGGGCAGCTTTTTACGAAGTAAGGTGTAGTACATAACCAGTGCTAAAAGAGTGAAAATAGCTGAGCTGCCATACATGTATACGTAGCCCATTTTTTGTGCTAAGAAGCCGAGAGTAACAGCGCCCAGCCCAATGCCTAAGTCCATTGCCATGGCAAATGTTGCATTGGCTGCGCCTCTGCGTTCGGGTGGCGATAAGGATATAACCAGGGCGTTTAATATTGGATGTACAGTTCCAAATCCAAGACCGTAAACAACACCGACGAGCAGAAACATAGGCATAGAAGTTGCTGTAACCAGCAAAAGCAGAGCGATAGCTATTAATAATATTCCGGGAACTAGAAATTTTCGCGCACCATACCGATCAGCCATTTTCCCGATGATCGGACGGCCAAACAATAATACCAGAGCATAAACCGTAAAAAACATCCCTATGTTTTCAACTCCCCGGTAGTTCGCGTAGGAAGGTAAAAAGCTAATTATTCCTCCATAGGTTAGGGTGATAAAGAACAAAACCAAAGCAGGAGGTAGCGCGGTCTTTTCTAGGATTACACCTTTTACAAGTGGAGCTTTGGCTTGATTTTTACGAGGGGCTTCATAATTGATAAAAAACGAGCCTGCCAATCCAAGCGCGGCGAGAATCGCTGAACCTGTAAATAAGACGGAGTAACTGCTGTACTTGACGAGGTATAACCCTAATGCTGGCCCAAGAGACATGGCGATGGTGGCAGCTATTCCGTAATAACCCATTCCTTCGGCTCGCCTGGAAGCCGGTATTACGTCTGAAGCCATTGTTCCAGTGGCAGTAGTAGATGCACTCCAGCCTACCCCATGAACTACTCTAAGAGCTAGTAAAGTAATGATAGAAAAGGTAAGGTGGTAGGCGAGTGCTGAAACAAGGAAAATCCCAACTCCGATGATGAGTATTGCTTTTCTTCCTTTCCGATCAAGCAAGTTACCAAACCAAGGGCGTACTAAAACAGCGGAGAGCGTAAAAAGAGCGACAATTGTTCCGGCTACGGTCTCATTACCTCCTAGGGTTTGGGCATATAATGGAAGGGTCGGGAGTAGCATGTACATCGATAAAAACATACAAAAGGAGACAACCAGAATTAAAAAGAAAGTCTTGTTCCATATTTGGGCTTCTGGTACGGGATTAGCTTTGAGCATTTGTTATCATCCTCACGTTTCTCTTCTTATTATTTTTTCCGATCATTATTCACTACAGCATTGGCGGCCATTTTTTTCAATAACCCGAGTGCAGTTTCCGCTTCCTTTTCAGATAGACCCGAGGTGATGATATCAGCCCATTCTAAAAGGGTCTCATGAACATACGGCTTTACTTCAAGAGCTTTGTTGGTAAGAAAAACTCTATAGGCCCTTTTATCGACTTTGTCAACTTCCTTTGATTGTATTCTAGTCAATTTTGAAGTCCTGGTCTATAATATCATTAGAAGGAACGCAGTGAAAGAGAGGGTCACAAACTTGGAAATGACTGGAGCAGAGGCTATTATTGAGTCTCTGAACAATGAAAACGTAGACGTAGTGTTTGGCTATCCTGGTGGAGCAGTCTTAACACTTTATGATGCCTTGTTCAAAGCAGAATTTAACCATATTCTAACCAAGCATGAACAGGGAGCGGTCCATGCGGCTGACGGTTATGCCCGAGCGACCGGAAAGGTTGGGGTTGTTATTGCTACTTCCGGGCCAGGGGCTACCAACTTGGTGACCGGGATTGCCACAGCTTACATGGATTCTATTCCGTTAGTGGCTATTACGGGTCAAGTTTCTGTTCCATTGATCGGGAGGGATTCCTTTCAGGAGGCAGATATTCGAGGCATCACGACCCCGATTACGAAACACAACTATTTGGTTAAGCGGGTTGAAGATTTACCAGGGGCTTTAAAAGAAGCTTTTTATATTGCACGTACAGGTAGGCCTGGACCCGTAGTTGTGGATATCGCCAAAGATGTTTTTGCCGCTTCGTTAGACTATCATTACCCTACTGACGTTAAGTTGCGTGGTTATCGTCCAGTCTATGAAGGTAACTTAGAAACGATCGATAAGGTCTTTGAGGAATTAAGAATAGCCAAAAAACCTCTAATCTTCGTAGGGGGTGGTGTCAATCTCTCTGATTCGTCTGAGGAATTAAAGAGTTTGATTGAACAGACTGGGTTTCCGGTGATTTCAACCTTAATGGGTTTAGGTTGCGTTCCTTTTGATCATCCTCAGTTTCTAGGAATGGTTGGCATGCATGGAACTTATGCCGCGAATATGGCGACAACGGAGTGTGATTTGCTCTTAGGAATTGGAGTGCGTTTTGATGATAGAGTCACAGGTCTCCTGGATGAGTTTGCTGCGAAGGCCAAAATTATTCACTTTGATATCGATCCTGCTGAAATCAACAAAAACGTTTTGGCCCATCTACGCGTTATCGGAGACGTGAAATGGTCGATACCTGCCCTAGCTCAACGGGTTAAGCATGTTTCTAAGGAGTTGCAAGAACATGTTCAATCATGGATCGAGAAATGCCTCTTCTGGCAAGAGGAAAAGCCTTTAAGTTATGAACAGGATGCAGATCTTGTCATGCCTCAAGCGGTGGTTGAAAAAGTTAGTCAGTTGACTCAGGGTAACGCAGTGATTGTGACGGATGTTGGACAACACCAGATGTGGGTTGCGCAATACTACGGTTTTAAAAATCCACGCTCTTTGCTTACGTCAGGAGGGTTGGGGACAATGGGCTATGGTCTTCCCGCTGCCCTAGGAGCGCAATGTGGTATGCCGGATAGACCGGTAATTCTCTTTATCGGTGATGGTGGAATGATGATGAATTGCCAGGAATTGGCTGTGACTGCGGAATATAATTTTCCGGTTAAGGTCCTAGTCTTTAATAATCAGTGTTTAGGAATGGTCGCTCAGTGGCAGAGGATGTTTTACGGTGGACGCTATTCTCATACCAGTCTCAAAGGGTCGACGACTGATTTTGTAAAATTAGCTGAGGCAATGGGTGTTAAGGGATTAAGGGTTCATAAACCAGAAGAATTGGGACTGATCTTGGAAGAAGCGATGGCCATTCCCGGTCCAGTGGTGGTTGATATTCGGATACCGGAAGTGTTAGACGTCCTACCCATGGTTCCATCAGGTGCTCGCTTGGATCAGATGATTATAGGGGGTAAAGAGGGATGAAGCATACACTCGCCGTTTTAGTCGAAAACAAACCGGGAGTTTTAACCCATATATCCGGACTGATTAGCCGTCGGGCCTTTAATATTGAAAGTATTGCCGCTGGATACACTGAGGAACCCGATACCACCAGAATCACGATTGTGGTTGAGGGGGATGAAATTGAGCAAGAACAGGTTGTTAATCAGTTGTCAAAATTAGTGGATGTCATCAAAATTAGTGACCTTACGGCCGTAGAGTCGATTCAACGAGAGTTAGCTTTGATTAAGGTCAAAGCCAGTGCTGCTACACGGTCAGATATCATCAATATTGTCGAGATTTTTCGAGCAAGCATTGTCGACGTTAACAGGGAGACGATGGTGATTGAGCTTTCTGGCGATGAAACAAAGATTGATGCTCTATGTCAAGTACTAGCAGAAGATCATGGAATTATTGAAATTGTACGAACGGGAAGGATTGCTCTTTCGCGGGGGCCTGTTCCGGCAAAGAATCAAGGCATTTAATATCAGACAAAAGAGTGGGGCAATGCCCACTCTTTTGTAATTTTGGTCGTCGTTTCGTAGAACTTCGAAGCCCTTTAACTCGTCAAAATTAATTGCGTACGTCTTTCTTAGCTGAGAGAAACGAGTTAATGAGAGTTTCATACCGCTCGTAGGACGGTTTAGATTTCCCAAGCTTGATGATTTTTTGGTACATCATTGGTGCTTGTTCTTCAATGGCTTTTACTTTACCCTGCACAGTTGCAAAAGGTTCCGTAATTTCTTGATACTTAAGACATAATTGTTCGTTTTTCCTTTGTATGATCCAATCTGTGGGTTTAGTTCGAGTAAAGGGTTGTGGTGTAACAGGGGTACCAAACGAAAGATTAACGGTGTTTCCAACTCTTGTGAATCGATCTAAGGAATATCCCGCATTCCATAAACCCGCCACAAAGGCATCACGCATGATTGAATTTTCCAAGGTAATCGTTATATCCATCCTTAGTTCCGAAGGCTCGGAGAATTCACCAAGTTTGAATCCGGTTAACCACCAGTGTTTCCCTGCTCTTGAAAAGAGGACTTTGCCGTTCTTTCTAAGGGTAAACGACATTGGCAAGAGATGATCATTGCTAACGCAATGATAAAAGGAACCCTCAAATAGTCCGAGAATCTTTAAGTTAAGAGCCTCAGTATACACACCTATTTCGCCACCTGTCACCATGTCATATTGACCTTTCCAGAAGGCTATCATCCATTTTTTGTCCCCGTATTCGAAAAAAATTGGTTCACAGTCCATGATCATCCCCAAAGGCGCGGCTGCTTCATCATATAGACGACAGTAGCCGACCTTTCTTTGCCAAGCATCCAGATTAGAATAGAAGATATCTTGGGTTGAATCATAAGAGTAGCCCACGATTTGGATGGTTTTGTCCAATTCATCGTTACCCGTTCCCTGTAATAAGAAGTCAGACATCGTAATCTCCTCCTCAGTACATTTTATGAGATATAGGCATAGTATGGTGCATCAAGGTTGTGACTTTAAGCAAACCTCGATTCTTTAGGAGGGATGGAGGTACAAGGAGGGTACTTATGAACAGAGATGCTCATTTCTATGCTGTTTTAGCGTTTTGTCGAGCCTGTGGGTTTAAGAAAGAAAGTGCTCACATTATCGCCTATGCGTCTCAATTAGTGGATGATGCCAAAATAAATCTGATTTACTTTAAGAAATCAGGTCATAATGTCGAGCATGAGCTTGTTGATAACCGGCTAGCTTTTTTTAATATGGCTACTTGTCATTCTTACTTCCGGATAAAAACCTTTAATTATGAGGCTTTGATCAACAACACGTGTGCTTTTCATTTTGTCCCAGGATGTAAAGGTGAGAACTTTACCCAAAAACTTCGTTGCGGAGAAGAGTCCCCTGTCATTTTAGATATTTTAAGTGATGCTTTTCACGAACGAGACTTAATTAAACTGGGCATTGTTCTACATGCTTACGCGGATACGTTTGCGCACCAAGGGTTCAGTGGCCTGGTGAGCAAAGTTAATGATATTAAGAGTTGTGAGGCTCAATCCAAAGTCTCTTGGGGGTTGATAGACCGTTCTATAAATTTTGTTAAGCAATTAAATCAGGATAGATTCGAGACGTATTTTGACCATTTTAGGCCTGCCTATGGACACTGCCAAGCCATGGACTATCCTGACCTCCCTTACCTGAAATGGTCGTATGACTATGATTATAGTGATGAATTTAATGGTTCTTATGAGAACGTTGAAATTGATAATAAAGAACGCTATCAGCGTGCTTTCCGGAGCATTAAAAGGCATGTGGAACAGTATTTAACACAACATCCTCAATTCTTGGACCAAAATCTAAAGTTTAAGAACTTTGAGCTGCTTATGAATGCACTCACCTTGGAAGGGACGGATCAGCAACGGGAGTCGAATTGGCAAAGACTCATGATTGAACAAGGGTTATTTACTAAGACCGACAGTTGCTTGTTTAGCTATGAAGAGGATCAGTGGTTGAAAGAAGCCTTCAGTAATTATGATCGAAAACGTTTTGATAATCGTACGGTTGAGGGGGTTCAACTGGCAAGTGATTTTAGGAATTCGAACTGGTATGGGTTTTATAGAGCGGTTAAGTGGTATAAGAAAAAATTCTTCCAATACTGTAGTAACTATCGTTTAAGCATTCCAAATTAATGTGTAATCTTTATTATCAATACTCGCAGTTTAGTTAAAATTATTTCTGGACTGATTAATCGCCGGGTTTTAATATTGATAGTATAGCCGCTGAGTACACACATATTATCGCATCATCCTTGAATGTAAGGAAAAAGATATGCTATAGATTCAAGTGAGTGCTTACTCGTTCTATAGCATATCTTTTTTCAATTGTACGGTTAAATAGATGATGAGTTAGGTTTAAAATGGAAGGGAGGTAGAAAGGTTTAGTGATCCGTCAAAACTGACGTAATTCTAGAAGGCTGCTTTATAGAGGCTAATAAAATCTTCAACAAAGCCTTGTCTTGGATTGGTAAAGAAACAGATATCTTTTAAGGCATTCTGAGAGAGTGGTTCAATATCACCTTCCATTAGCCCCATCTCACTTAATTTGCCGGGGATTTCGATTTTGGAACGTAATTTATTAATTGAGTCAATAATTAAGTCAACAGCTTGTGACCTGTTATGGGTAATAATCCCCATGGCTTCACATATTTTCAGGATTCTTTGTTCAGGTATGGAGACGGAATTGAACTCAAACACATAAGGCAGCAAGACAGCGTTATAGCAACCATGGGTTTGATTATAAAATCCACCCAATTGATGTGCCATACAATGCACATAGCCCAGTCCGGCATTATTAAAGGCCATGCCAGCCATAATATTTGCAAACATCATCTTTTCCCTGGCTTCCAGATCATTGCCATTCTCATAGGCCCTCGGAAGATACTCAAAAGCCAGTTTTAGTGCTTCAAGTGCTAAAGAATCTGTGATAGGAGAAGCTTCTGTCGATACATAAGCTTCTATGGCATGGGAAACAACATCAATACCTGAGCTGGCAGTAACTTCTTTGGGCATAGATGTCATAAATATGGGGTCGTTGACTGTAATAAATGGTGTTAGAAAAGGCGAAGAGATCGTCATTTTTACCTTTCTAGAATTATCTGTTATTATGGCAACCATCGTTAATTCGGCTGCCGATCCTGCGGTTGTATTGATAGCAATTTGCGGTATTGCTGGTTTGGTTACTTTATTATATCCTTCATAATCAATGATTGAACCGCCATTCGTAGCTACTGTAGCGATTGCTTTGGCACAGTCATGATTTGTTCCGCCGCCGATGGAAATTATCAATTTGTAGTTTCGTTTAAAGATATTAAGTCCTTTTTTGAGATAAGTCAAACCGTCCTCTACAAAAGAAACCGTAGGGTTTGGATGTAATATTCCGTCAAAAATATCATAGGAGATAAATAAATTCTTTAAGATTTTTTCCACATTTTCAACATATCCAAGACTTATCATGTTTTTATCTGTAACAATCAGGACTTTGCTCAGCTTCCATGACAATAATTCATTAGGAAGGTCTTTGATAGCACCGATACCGATAAGATTTGTTTTTGGCAAAATAAAATTATGTGTGTTTTCCAACTAGTATACCCTCCGTTATTGGTGATGTTACTCAATATGATGTTGGAAATTGTAAGTTACCGCTCTAATTTATTAGATTCTACTCCTCTTGTTTTACTTGTATGAAACTATTCAATTTATAATAACCCCACGTTGCTATTGAAAACCAAACAGCAAAACCAAATAAAGGTAACCAAATCCTACTGGAGGATTTTAAGATACCCAAATCGATGACCATATTATAATACACTGAGGAAAAAAAGATCCCGCCAACAGCGAATATATAATTTAATGGCTTTTGTTTTGGCAAAAAATAAAAATATAATATAAAAAATATTGACCATGTTATATTTGCAAAAATATGTACGCCTATGAATCCAAAAGGTCCGTAATTTATCCAAGAAAATAATCCAGTGACATATCCAAAACTATGCACCAAAACATCTATCATTCCACCAAAAATGATTCCATAAATAGACAAACGTTGGATTTCGTTTCTCGGTACATTCGCTATTACGATTAATGCGAAAATTAATGTAAAGATTGGATAGATAAAGTATTTGGGCATTGTCTCCTATCCCCTTTATATTACTGACTTTGGATTAATTTAGAATATCCGTTATCCACGTTTAATATTCTGTCGATAACTGTATTTGAGTTGAACATATAGTAATAGCTCATTCATAGTGAACTCGTTCAACTAAAGTTGAACGTCGAGACTTCGGTGACATAAGTATCCAGTGACGATAGTGTCCAGTGGACATTATCGCCGAAAGCGCACAACCCTTAACGAATACTATCGCGCTGAAGGATTACTTATGCCGAGGGCGCAGATCCACTGACGAATACTTTCGCAACCTAGGATGGAGTCTACCTCCTTCGCCGCAAAGTGTTTTTTGGGGGAAAGGCGGCTCGGCGATACTCTATCCTACGCCAGTAAGTATTTCTTTTGGGATCACGGCTTCGGCGATACTCTCCACCGGAGACTATCGT
>LADV01000294.1 GCA_000961805.1 Peptococcaceae bacterium BRH_c23
CCATTAAGTTTTTGGAAACTTCTCCTGAATGTAAACATGGGCTCGGTCATGTCCATCGGTGTCTTTATCGTTTCGGGCTTCACAGCCTTGTCAGTTGTTTATGGGTATCTTGTCTGGTCGAGTGCTGCAGCACAAAAACAGTTAAAGGTTACGTCTGCTAACTCAGAGGTAACCGCTACTTCTGTAGGGAAGGGTCTTCAAGCCTTTCGTAAACCTGTAGCAGTCTTGGGAGTGTTATTTTCGATTGGGACTGCGACCTACACTGGTTTCTTATTATCCGCGGTTACCACCAATAACTTCTGGTACACACCTTTTCTTGGTATTGAGGCGGTTCCATTCTTGCCGATTCTATTTTTAGTGTCTGCTGCTTCGACTGGCTTGGCGGCAACCTTGATTGGAGCGTTTAACTGCGGGGATCTAACAGCCTATAAAAAGGTTGATATGGTTCTAATTATGCTCGAGATAGTTTTAATCTCCATTCTTTATCTATCCGTTGACCCTATTTTCTTTAGTGGAAGTATGGCTGCCCTGTTCTGGTTAGGCGTTGTTGGTGTAGGATTATTAGTACCCTTGTTTTTATCATTCTATGGTATCACAAAGCACAAAAATGTGATTTTACCAGTTTGCGGGATGGTAGTCATTGGGGGATTGAGTTTGCGCTATTTCGTTGTGTATACTGGACAGCTGTTTTAAAGTCTTTTCAGGTTAGCTAATATTATATTCCATTCTTACTTAAACGGGCTTAGAGCTCGTTTTCTTTTAGAATTAAAGGCATGATTTCACTGCAATAAGTAAAAAGTAAAGAGAAAAAGAGGGGTGGACCTTTTGACGATTGATCGGTCACTCTATAGCAGGCGCCAATTCTTAAGCCTGGGGCGAAAAACGTTGTTAGTGCTGGGATTAGGTTGTCTATACCCTGTCAGTCGCTATTTAAGAGCTAAAGAAAACCTGCTAGCCGAGGCCAGAATCGCCAGTAGTGAGATGCCCTTAAATATTAATTGGCAGCGACTTGGCCAAACCCGCTTTTGGCTGCGGCAAGGAAAGGATGAACCGGAAGCGATGTGGGCCAGTTGTACTCATTTGGGGTGTGAGGTGAGCTACGACCCGGAACAGGATCAGTGGCTTTGCCCCTGCCATGGTAGCCGCTTCAACAGGGATGGTCAGCCTTTATCAGGCCCGGCGGCGAGTCCCTTGGTGCGGGCGGAAGTGAAGGAGGAAGACGGTTTTTATCGTTTGCACCAAACAGCAGTATAGAAGGAAAGATGACTGTAGTATTTAGCTGACGCCCAGGCAGCTGGTCTTATATGGTAGACAAAATGAGACAGCAGGCAATTCTGAGTGAGGTGGATAGGGAGAATTCGATGGGAAAGCAAAGAAACAATTCCTTTACGGGACATATTCGTCCCCGCCAAATAAAGGCGGGTGCTCTTCGTTTGAGAGCCACATTCTGTTTAGGCGGGTTTTCCTTTTTGGCCTTTATAGTATTAACGATCACCGGTGTGTTACTCTTGTTCTATTACCAGCCTGGAGATCGGGCTTTTGCTTCGCTAAGTGAGATAGATTCCGTGCTGCCTTACGGGGGATTTACCCGATCCTTACATTTCTGGGCAGGCCAGATGATGGTGATCAGTGTTTTTCTGCATATGGTGCGGGTGGTATGGTCGAGGGCTTATCGCCCTTTACGGGAGCTTAATTGGATTACGGGGGTAGTGCTTTTTGGCTTGACAGTGATCTTAGATTATTCCGGTTATCTGCTTCGTGGGGGGCAAGAAAGCGGGGCCGCGGCAACCGTTGGCCAAGCTCTGTTCACCTCCTTACCCGGGGGGCAAGCTTTGGCAACTGTTTTTTTTGGCCAACCTTCGCCTCTCAACGGCAGTACCTTAAATATGTTTGTCTGGCATGTTTTTATTTTGCCGGGTGCAGCTGGATTTTTGCAGATGTTTCATTTTTGGCGGATCCGGCGAGGCGGAGGGGTTGGACCTTTGTAAGGAAACCTCTGTATTCGGAGAAGAGCTTAGGGTAATAAAAGAGCGCCTTGTGGATGTGAGGTGAGAATACATGGACCCAATAGAAAGCGACGGGCTTCAAATACCAGAAAAAGTTGAGTACAGCGAACGTCAGGAAAAAGTACCCTTGATTGAGTTGCAGGTGAGAGAATACATTGGCACTTTTCTTTGGTTGGGCCTTTTATTTGCGTTAACTGCTGGCCTGAAAGTCCCTTTGGATAGCTCGCCAAAGGCTGCAGGGGTAAGCATATCCAAAGCCCCCTGGGTATTTGGCGCAATCCAATGGTTGTTACAACGGTACCCGGCGTGGCTAAGCGGGTGGGTTCTACCTCTGCTGTCTATGGCAATGCTCTTAACCCTGCCTTGGTGGGGACAAAAAGTGGGCAAGAGGAGGGCTTGGATAATTTTCCTGATCCTGAGTTCGGTTTGGGTAGGATTAACTTTCTTATATATGTTTATGGGGTGAAGGAGGATTTTCCAGCATGACCAAGGGATCGCACTTAATAGTACTTTTGGGGTTAGCAATTATCTTTTGCTTCGCTATGGTTTCCTTAGCGGTCGATTCCTTTCGCTCTTCCCCTTGGCAGGACTGGCAAACAAAATATTATAAAGCGCAGATTGAAGAACTTCAGGGGGCTATGTCTACAGCTCAAGGGGAAGGGGAAGAGCAAGTAAAGAAATTAGAACAGGAAATTACAGAGTGGCAGGTTAAGAAGCCAGCTCTGCAGGAGATACGTTTATCAAACGGTCGCCTTGAACGTTGCACCACTTGTCATATGGGGATTGAAGAAATTTCAGCATCTCATCCCAGGGATAGTCTGGGGTGTACAGTTTGTCACGGTGGGAATGCCTTGTCCGTGGATGAGCAGACTGCCCATGAGGGGATGTATGGCGGGGGACACCCTGGTCAGTTTGAGGTGGCCCGCTTAAGTTGTGGAGGTACTTCGGAAGTTGGACAATGTCATAGTGGAAATCGGCAAGAGGCTGATAATCAGGTGGATTTACTGACCACTGCCTTAATGGCCAGTAAAGGGGGGGAACTCTCTATGACCAGGTATATGCACGGGCTGGACATCCCGCCACGGGTGCTGCTGAAACCTGGGGAGACCGCTGCTGATTTTCCAGCCCCTTTTAACCATCGTGGGGAAGAGCCGAAATTCCAGCAGAACTGTTTGGCCGTTTGCCACCTGACTGGGGGAGAACTACCGGGGCAAGAAGTCCAGGCCAACGGGTGTGAGAGCTGTCATGTGCTAAGTAATTCACAGCACACCTATGAGGGAAAGGATGTTACGATCCCCAAGTCAAAGCCAGGTTATGGGATATCCCACTCTCTGACCGTGCAAATTCCCTACACTCAGTGTAATCAATGTCATAATCAGGGGGATTATAAAGTCGATACGATGGATTTTATTCCTCGCCCTGATATAGAGCGGGTTAAGGCTTCCCCACCCCCGGACAAGGAGAGCTTGGAGACCCGATGGCAGAATGTCTATTCCCCGGGATTGGTCTTTACTAAATGTGAAGTCAATTTGGACTGCATAGACTGCCATACCCGCCAGGAGACCATGGGAGATGGGGAGATGTACTACTCTGAATGGAATGCGTTGAAAATCCAATGTCGGGATTGCCATGGAAGTACGCTTAGTAAGCCTATTGAGTGGAAAATAACGGACAAATCCGACATGGCTTGGGTGGAAGCCCGCATCAATCCAGTCTTTCCCCCTCTCGAAATGGGGGATGTGGTTCTGAAGACGGCCAAGGGCGAGGAATTAGCTTACGTCCGTCAGGAAGATGGTAAATGGTTCAGTTACCGTAAAACGAATGGAGAAAAATATCTAATTCCACAGGTTCTAGACAGTCAATGCCGCCAGGACCCGGATAAACAGTCTTCCGATGATTGCCATAAATGCCATGATGTGTCGAAGGATAAACCTTCCTCGGGGGGAGAGTGAACACGTCAACGAAGGTTAAAGTGATTGAATTCTCAAGTGCTTGGCTATACAATATTAATATATGCTTAATATCCTTAGAAACTTAGAGGATGGTGAAATTAGATTGGATAGTAACCAACTCAAGATCTTTTGCATGGTAACGCGCCAGCAAAGTTTTTCTAAAGCAGCGAAATTGTTGCATATGAGCCAACCGGCCGTTAGCACACACGTTAAAAACTTAGAAGAATTCTACCAAGGGCAATTGTTTGCCCGGACTCCACAGGGGGTGACGCTGACCAAGGCTGGCGAAGTCTTTTATAACTATGCCCAAAAAATCCTTGACCTTCAAGACGAAATGGAACAGCATATCGAAACTGTCTTCAAGCATGAAAACAATCAAGTCGTGGTTGGGGCAAGTACTACCATTGGAAATGTCTCTCTTCCTTGCTCGATCTATTTGTTTAAAGAACAATATCCAGAGGTCGAACTTTGTTTAAATATCGCCAATGCTGAAGAGGTTCTGAGTATGGTTATGTCGGATGTCGTTGATATCGGGGTTGTGGAAGGAGATACAGAGTCTTCTACACTTAAATCCCTGCATGTTACTTCGGACGAATTAGTGCTGATTGTCCCTCCCCAGCATCCCGTTAAAGATGTTATATCCCTGCAAGACTTCTTGAAACATCCGCTAATTATGCGAGAGGACGGATCAGGCACACGAAAGATTTTGGCAACGGCTTTAGCCCGGCATGGCTATTCGGTGAATCAGCTGAACGTGATTACCGAGATGAAGAATATCTATGCCATCAAATCTGCCGTTGAGGCTGGGTTAGGTGGATCGGTTATGCCGTTACTGGCGGTTCGCAAAGAAGCTTACACGGGGACTCTTAAAGTTCTCAGAATTATCGATATGGATATGCCTCTTATCTTTAATATTGTTTATCCGAATAATCGCCCACTTACGACTAAGGCAAAGCTGTTTATTAAATTCCTCACCAATCCTGAAGAAAGCTGTCTGTGTTAACTGTTAGCATAGTACAAATGTAAAGAGACAGCGTGAGCTGTGTCTTTACATTAAATATTTTAGGAGAAGTTTTGACCCTAGCCAAGCTCCCAAAAAGACTGCGATTGCGAAAATCCATCCGGTCAGAGAACTAGAAGCAATTCCGTTCAACAGGGCGCCTACATTGCAACCATAAGCAATTCGTGCTCCGTATCCCATGAGCAGTCCACCGATTAAAGCAGAAAAAAAGAACTTTTTATCACGAATGGGCCGAAAGCGAACCTGCGAAGCGACCAAGGTTGCCCAAAAAGCACCCAGCAACAACCCGAAGTTCAAATAGGTTCCCGAGGCAGCCATTAATTCCTCAAATGTAAAGCCTCGGTCAGTAAGAATACCAAGATTAGTACCGATCCATTCCGCCCAAATTTCAATGTTTAAAGTAACTCCCCATGGTTGACCCCTCACGATTAGCACAAGTATATTGAGCAGACCTAAAATAATCGCCCCTATCCAATAAGCCCAAGGACCATGGATGATTGTCTCTAAAGTCTTTCTCATCGCTTCACACTCTCTCTAATCATGCGTTTTCGTCAGTTCAAGGCGCCATATTCCATTCGCCACTTCTTTCTCTTCAATAATATATCGATTGGCTTTTGCCCAAACGACAATACCCCTTGAGGTACAACTGTGTTCAGTCTCAAGGACCAAAATATCACCGCATTGCAT
>LADV01000295.1 GCA_000961805.1 Peptococcaceae bacterium BRH_c23
GGCCTCATCCGCTGCTACGGCGACGGCAGCTCCCCCGGAAGATCCTCCGGGAACATACTCTAGATCCCAAGGATTACGAGTCTTAGCAAAATATGAATTCTCTGTCGAGGAACCCATGGCAAACTCATCCATGTTTAGTTTACCGAGTAGGATCGTTCCTGCGTTCCGTAAGCGATCTGTCACAGTTGCATTATAGGGTGGAATAAAATTTTCCAACATTTTTGAACCACAACTTGTACGAACGCCCTCTGTGCACATGTTATCTTTCATGGCCATCGGAATTCCCTCTAAGGGGCTGAGAGCCTCTCTCTGAGCGATCTTGCGATCAACCTCTGCCGCTTGGGCTAAGGCCTGATCTTCCAAAACTGTTAAATACGCTTGTAAATCAGGTTCAAGGCTATGAATACGTTCTATGTAAGCTTTCGTCAACTCAGTAGCGCTGACATCTTTATGCACAAGTAGCTCGTGTTGTTCACTGATCGACTTTTCTATATCCCCTGTTGCCATTTCGCGCAACCTCCTTTCTAGGTTAGACTATTTTAGGAACCCTAAAGAAACCCTCTTCCCCATCCGGGGCATTCCTTAAGGCTTTTTCATGATTAATTGAGGGTCTCACTTCATCCTCGCGCAATACGTTATGTAGAGGAACAGCATGGGCAGTAGGCACTACATCCCTCGTGTCTAAGCGCTCTAACATAGCCGCATAATCTAAAATGGAATTAAGTTGTTCAGTATACTCTTGAGTTTCCTGTTCGGTTAACTCAAGGCGCGCCAAGGCTGCTACGTATTCAACGTCTTCACGTGAAATTGTCAATTTATTCACCTTCCCTTTGGAGTGTTTGTTGCATTATCCTCTATCATAACAAATATAGGGGACTGGGGCAAGAAATATAGAATATACAAAATCACTGTGTTGGGCGTGTTTTGGGGACGGTCCTCTTAACACACCTTAAGGTAAGTTAAAAAGACCGTCCCCAAACACCAAGAACCCTCCCAAAAATACCATTAAGAAATACCACGATTTTTGCCGTGGTCTTTCTTAGTTAATGGAATTTGCCATCTTAGTAATCTCTTCTTCAGTTATTACCCCTGTGATTTGCAGTAGGAGATTTCTCACTTGCCAATTCAAAGTATTCAAGCCATTCTTACTCAGATACATAATAGCTGGGCTACCGTTCACAATTAGATCTTTTACGCTTGTATCATCTGTATCATATAATGTTCCCCGTGAAGTTCCTTTAGCATTATCTTGTTGTCTAAAAACAAAGACCTTGTCATTAAGATTATATTCAATAGAGACTTGGTAAACCCTTACCCCTACAGATGTAAGTATAACTCGTCTAATGTTAGCTCCAGGAGGGAGATAACTTGGAATAGCTAATTTAAAGTGAGTCGCAGTTTTGGCTTGATCCAGAGTAACTTCTTCGTCAACAAGATCACCTAAATCCTGAATTTTAGGCATCGGAGGCTCATCAACCTGGTGGTAGGTTTCAGTCATATTTCTAGTGGTCTTTCCAACGACATAACTAAAAAATTTAGCAATACTCTTCCCAACCGCATCTGCATTATGTGGATATAAAAAGTTTATTGAACTCACTAATATCAGAACTGTAGCAACCATGGTTATTCTTTTTCGATTGATGACTGTTTTGGGTATTTTAAGAATATCATCCTCTACATTGATTCGATTCTTAATCTTCTGCCATTGATCATCTATATTCGGAATCTCAATCTCGGAAGCTAACTCTTTTGACAAATGAATTATTATTATTTCGTCAAGCTCTCTTTCAGATAAGCTCACTTAAGTTCAACCTCCCAAATTTTGATTGAGATCCTTATCTATCAAGTTTCTAAATTTTTCTTTTGCTCTATGTAGTCTAACTTTAGCATTTGAGAGATTAATATCTAATAACATAGCAATCTGATGCAAGGATAAATCGGCATAATACTTGAGTACTAAAATCTCATGTTCTTTTTTATTTAATTTTTTAAGGACATTATTGATGTCCTCTTTCAGTTCTATATCATTTTCAAGACTACTATCTGACAGCATGCCTAGGTGCAAATCAGTTAATAAAGTAATCTTATCATTGTTTTTATTATTTAACATTCGTTTAGCTTCATTTAGAGCTATAGAAATAACCCATGAAGCAAATTTATCTTTAAATTCTAGCTGATTAAGTTTATTATACGCTATTACAAAGGCCTGTTGGACGGCATCCTCTGATATATATTTATCTTTAGTATAAAAATACACTGTTTGATAGACTCTTTCATAAGTCTGCTTGGCTAGAATTTTAAAGATTTCTAAGTCCTTACTTGACAATTTATCCGCCTCCTGAAACTATTAATTCTAGTAATTTATATTAAAACCTCCTAAATTTTTATATTTTATAAAATTAATGTAACCTTATGGCATATTTAATCCCTCTATATAGAGAGGGGGATACCAAAACAATTTTATAAGAGCTACGGTGCATTTAAGGAAGTAATGGAAGTGAAGTGATTTTCTCCCCTGGAATTTAAAAGAGGTGATTTAGATATTGTCAAACTATAAAATTTTATTTTTCCTAGTGTTGTTAAGTCTAATGGTAACCGGCTGTTCAACAACTGAAGCTAATCAAACAAGAGAGAAACTCAATCTTCTTGACTCTACCATAAGGACCCACCTTTCTAAAGAGCATTCAACCCTAAAGGTCAGTCAGTTAAAGATAATATCAATGATCGAAACTCCAGAAGGAGACTTGATTCAGATTTTGTTTCAGGGTAACGGTGATGAATATATCGGCTTTTTACAAATATCAAAAAACATCGAATTCAGTGACGTAGTTTTTAGCAATATAAGACCAAGTAATAAAGATACACCCTTCGATGTTCACTTTATGACTTCATTCATGAAAAAATCAAACGAAGAAATACCTTACATATTCTTGGGAGGAGTTATAAATGATAAGAAAATTAAGGAGATGCAGATAATTTTTGATGATACTGCCATCGTCTATTTAGTATTTAATGAACATCAGGAATCTTATAATTATGTAAGAATAGGATCTAAGGCTGGAGTTAAACAAATTATTGCCAAAGACAACTCAGGTAAAGGTCTATATAGCTATCCACCTTAGCGTCCTCGTAACACGTATAAAAGCCGGTTTCTCAGATGGAGAAACCGGCTTTCACTATTAAAGCTTAATCATCTGTTCAAATTCCTCTTCGGTCAAGATAGGTACTCCCAGTCCCTGGGCTTTCACTAACTTTGAGCCAGCTTTCTCTCCTGCAACGACGAAGGCAGTCTTTTTGCTAACACTACTTGCCGCTTTTCCACCATACTCCTCGATGATTGTTTCGATCTCCCGCCGCTCCCAGCGCTCTAACGAACCAGTTACGACGATGCTTTTACCCGCAAATATCTGTGGTTTGGTCGAGGTTCCTGCGGTCATGTTCACACCGGCTGCATGCAATTTAACCAAAAAATCTCCCGTACTCTCCAGACTGAAAAACTGCACCACACTTTCCGCCATTGCTGGTCCAACGTCCGGAATCCCTTGTAACTCCTCTAGGGTGGCCTCCTGCAATTTTTCCATGGAACCAAACGTCTGCGCTAAAATCTTCCCTGCTTTTTCCCCAGTGTGGCGGATACCTAAGGCGAAAATCAACGGTGCCAGTCCTCGCCCTTTGCTGTCTTCTATGGCCCTTAGCAAATTCTCTGCCGATTTTTTCCCCATCCGTTCCACAGGGGTTAAATCATCGAAGGTCAATGAATAAAGATCGGCAGCATCTTTGATCAACCCCGCATCTAGGAGTTGTTGAACAACTGCGGGTCCTAGTCCATCAATCGCCATGGCATCCCGAGAGACGTAATGAATAATCCCCTCACGTTGTTGGGCAGGGCAGATAATACTTTGACAACGGTATGCCGCTTCCCCTTCCTCACGCAAAACCGGGCTCTGACATTCTGGACAGAGCTCTGGCATTTCAAAAAGCCTTTCCTCACCGGTGCGTTTTTCGGGTAACCCTCGGACAACCTCTGGAATTACATCTCCAGCTTTATGTAAGAGTACATAATCTCCGATACGGATATCCTTATCCCGAATGTTATCTAAATTATGGAGTGTGGCACGACTCACAGTGGATCCTGCCACGGAAACTGCTTTCAGTACGGCGGTGGGCGTCAAAACTCCGGTACGCCCTACTCGGATGATAATATCCTCAACGACCGTTTCAACCTGTTCCGCCGGAAATTTATATGAAATCGCCCAGCGCGGACTTTTGGTGGTAAAGCCAAGTTCCTGTTGAAGGTCAAACTCATTCACTTTAATGACCAGACCGTCGATATCATATGGGAAGCGGTGACGCTCTGACGCCATTTCTTCACAATAGGTAATAACCTCTTCGATATCGCTAAATACTTTATACTCAGGGTTTACCACAAACCCCTGTTCTTTTAAATAGGTAAGCACATCTATTTGATTATGTAATCCCAACTCTCTGCCTGATAAAACTTGATAGGCAAAGTAGTCGAGTTTACGCTCGGCAGTGATTCGAGAGTTCAGTTGGCGCAATGACCCTGCTGCAGCATTACGAGGATTGGCAAAGGTGGATTGCCCTTCCTCTTCACGTTCTTGATTCAAACGAGCAAAGGAAGCTTTAGGCATATACCCTTCTCCCCGCACACTTAACCTTGGAACTGCCTTATTTAAACGCAGAGGAATTGAACCCATGGTTTTAACATTAGCCGTGATATCTTCTCCTATAGAACCGTCTCCCCGAGTTGCTCCACGCACCATAAGCCCTTCCTCATAGGTTAGGGCGACTGTTAAACCATCGATTTTAAGTTCAACTACATAGTCCACTGAGGCGGCCACTTGGCGTACGCGTCGATCAAACTCTCGTAAATCTCCCGGAGCAAAGGCATTGTCTAAACTGAGGAGAGGTTCCAAATGCCGCACTTTCGTGTATTCTTTGGCGACCTCTCCCCCAACCCGTTGAGTCGGAGAATCCGGAGTTACCCAGTCTGGATGCTTGGCTTCTAAGTTCAGGAGCTCTTGCATTAAAGCATCGTATTCTGCATCTGTGATGTGTGGCTGGTCAAGCCCATAATACTGCTTATTAGCCTCTTCAAGTTCCCGGCGAAGCGTGGCTAAGCGCTCCAATTCATCCTGCACTGAAATCCCTCCGATCCTCGTCTCTCTTTGACGCATATAAAACAATAGCACAAGGCTTCGAATTAATGACTTAGCAAGCTTATTATTAGTTTTCCCATAATACTGCTCATTAACTCATTGCCTAGGTACAAATAATTAAGCTTGGAAATATGTTGTCATTTGTGGTACAACTTGCTTCTTACGAGAAAGAACTCCTGGAAGATCAACACTGCCATTGACAATTTCTTTGCCGAAGGCTTTAGCTACTTCTTCTGGGTTGTCCCCTTTTACGATCAGCTCTGTGGTATCTGTTAAAATATCGGTGATCATCAAACAGAGATAACGCATATCTTGTGCTACACGGTGTGCTTCAATGGCTGCAGTTAAGTTTGCCCGAACCTCTTCAAATCCATCCAAACCCATCAGACTTACTTGTCCAACTCCAACTTTGTGAGGACCCATGGTGAAAGCCTTAAGATCTTCTTCAATCATGCTTTGAGGGGTACGCTCAGCAATGTTGGAAGATGCTTTGAACATGTCGATACCAAAGGTCTTGGGATCAACTCCGGCAATAGCAGCCAGTTCAGCAGCAATCGTCTTATCCAATTCAGTGCAGGTTGGAGATTTGAAGATGACAGTATCGGAAAGAATGGCTGCGAGTAAAATGCCAGCAATCGCTTTTTCAGGAACTAAGCCTTTTTCCTTGTACTCTTGAGCTACAATCGTGCATGTGGAACCTACGGGCTCAATACGAACATAAAGGGGTTCCGAGGTTTGGAAGCCGCCCACTTTGTGATGATCAACAATTTGCACGAGCTGAGCTTGATCTGCACCAGCAACCGCTTGACCATACTCATTGTGGTCGACGAGAATCAATTTTTGTTTAGCTTCTACGGACTCTAATACCTCAGGAATAGCTACTCCATAATAATTGAGCACATACTCAGTCTCTTTATTGAGTTTTCCGGCTGAGCAGGGAACAACATTGTCAGCTCCCATGAGTTCTTTTAAACGAGCCAAAGCGATTGCTGAGCAAACTGAATCTGTATCTGGGCTTTTGTGTCCAACAATATAAATTTTATCTGACATATTTAACACCTAAACCTTTCTTCTCCTCAATTTTGGGAAATGCACCATGGTAAAAAAAATGTCACAGTTTCGTTAACTTGGCATACTCCGCAATTAATTTCTTGATTCCACCGTCAAAAACAATTGTCAGTTCCGCTTGATTTCCCTCTCCCTTAATGGAGACAATAATCCCTCGACCAAACGTCGCGTGTTCCACTTTTTCTCCTACCTGATGCGCCTCACCCCCTTTAATAACTAGAGTACTTCCAAAATCCTTTTCCCACGACCCTGAACCCAAAGGAATGGTTCGATCCGACATAGAATCCCGTCTCCTCGCTGATTTCGCTGGAGTAGCGAGACGACGTTTTGGTGGATCAAGTGGGTCAATTTCCGTCATTAAATCCGACGGAATCTCCATCAAAAAGCGAGAGGGCTGATTGTATTGCGTCTTGCCATAGAGCATCCGCATTTCCGTATTACACAGGTATAGCTTCTCCCTCGCCCGAGTGATAGCTACATAACAAAGTCGGCGTTCTTCCTCTAAAAGAATTGGCTCTATGAGTGAACGGCTACTGGGGAAAATCCCGTCTTCCATACCCACCACTAAAACAACCGGGAATTCTAACCCCTTCGCACTATGCATCGTCATTAAGGCTACTGCAGCCTCTGCTTGATCTAAATCATCGATATCAGCAACCAACGATACTTGTTCTAAGAAACCGCTTAATCCTCGGACAGCTTCCTCAGCTTCAACTCCATCATTTAAGGCATTTTGCTCAGCTAGAGCTGCTTTAGCATCATACTCAGCGGTTACGGACAGAAACTCCATCAGATTTTCTAAACGAGTCTCCGCTTCAGGTGTGTCTTCAGCCTTAAGGATCGCTTTGTACCCCGTCTTGTTCAGAATCTCTTCTACTAAGTCTGATACACTTGCCTCTCGTGCCAAGTTTAGTAAGCCCTGCATCATTTGGGCAAAGCCTAACAACGGCTTCTTAGCTCGTGTCGACAAATCCGGAATATACTCTGCCTCCAAAATGGCGTCCAGCACAGGCATTCCTTGTTCATCGGAGTATTCTAAAATCTTTTGCAAGGTGCTATCTCCAAGGCCGCGCTTGGGCACATTAAGCACACGAGCAAAACTCACTTGATCAGCTGGATTATATAAGACTTTTAAATACGCTAGGATATCTTTGATTTCCATACGTTGATAGAATTTCAGCCCAGAGAAAACGCGATAAGGCGTAGCCGCCTTCATCAGACGCTCCTCTAGAGCCCGCGATTGAGCATTCGTCCGATAAAGAATCGCAAAATCATTAAACGGACGCCCTTCTAGCTCATGTAAGCGTTGAATCCGATTAACGACATAGTCCGCTTCATCTCGCTCATCAGATCCCACATAACACACGACCGACTGCCCCTCAGAGTTTTCCGTCCAGAGCGACTTCTCTTTACGCGATTCGTTATTCCTCACCACTGCATTAGCAGCATTAAGGATCTTTTGCGTCGATCGATAATTTTGTTCAAGTTTGATGACTTTGGCTTCCGGATAATCCCGCTCAAAGTCGAGGATATTTTGGATATCCGCCCCGCGCCAGCCATAGACGGATTGGTCATCATCTCCCACCACGCAGAGATTCCGATATTCACTCGCCAAAAGTTTGATCAGCATATACTGGGCGTGGTTCGTATCTTGGTACTCATCAACCATAATATAGCGGAATTTATCCTGATAATACCGATAGACATGATTACTTTGCTGAAAGAGCTGAACCGTGAGCATGATAATATCATCAAAATCAAGCGCATTATTACTCTTGAGTCGTTTCTGATAAGAACGATAAATATCCACGACTTTTTGTTCAAAATAACTAGCAGCCTTATAGGAAAACGCTTCGGGATCTTGAAGTTTGTTTTTGGCATCACTAATGACTGCCGCCACACTGCGCACTGGGAATTTCTTTTCATCATAGTTTTTTTCTTTTAAGCACGCTTTGAGTATCGACTGTTGATCCCCTGTATCATAAATAACGAAATTCTTCGTATATCCTGGCAAATTATCAATTTCACGTCTCAGAATACGGACACATGCCGAGTGAAATGTCGTGACCCATAATCCATACCCCTCACTGCCCAGCAAGGTGGCCACTCGTTCCCTCATCTCTTTGGCCGCTTTATTGGTAAAAGTAATCGCTAATATCTCACCGGGTTCTACCCCTTGAGCAATCAAATGGGCAATTCTATAGGTGAGCACTCGAGTTTTTCCCGATCCTGCTCCCGCTAGAATTAGAAGCGGCCCCGCTCTATGCTCTGCAGCTTCCCGCTGCACTGGATTTAAATCATCTAACCGGTACATGACCACTTCACCTCACTTCTTGTACTTATTATAACATACTGTACGTCCTACTGTTGCTTGAATTGCTAACAGTCTCTTGCCCTTTAAGATATCACAATAATTATTAGCTATACCTAAAGGTAATGGACATCATAGGACAAACTTTATTACTGGGTTGATTAACGGAATATTACTGGAATCTCCTTAGATAGCTCCCTCCGTAGCACGTAAAGACCTGTAGTTTTGCACATCAAGAGAAAAATTGGCACGGAAATTGGTGAGAAGTACTGAAATAAAGACTTATAGGGCTTAAGACAGGTGTCTAATACCAGGATCTTCCTCAAAAAATATCTATCGTGGCATAAGTAAAGTTAATGGAGACTTAAAAAATAATACAGATGTACCAAATTAGCACACCTGTCCAGAAGAATCACAAAAAACCTCATACTTAACTGACAATGCACCTACGAACAGCCTCATAGAAGACCGCTAAAACTCACAAGAATTCGCCGTTCTCGGGAAAGAGATCACATCGCGGATATTGGACATTCCAGTCAAGTACATGATAACTCGTTCAAAACCCAGGCCGTACCCTGCATGCTTTACGCCACCATATCGTCTAATGTCAAGATACCACCCGTAATCCTCAGGATTCAATCCAGATTCTTGCATTCGACTTTGTAAGATCTCAAGACGTTCTTCGCGCTGACTTCCCCCGATGATCTCACCAACTCCTGGAACGAGCAAATCCATGGCTGCCACGGTTTTGTTATCGTCATTTAATCGCATATAGAACGCTTTAATTCCTTTAGGGTAATCTGAAACAAAGACTGGTTTCTTAAAGATCTTTTCTGTCAAGTAACGTTCATGCTCTGTTTGAAGATCCATACCCCAATGAACGGGATACTCAAAGTCCACATCTTCCTTCTCCAACAGTTCTACTGCCTCAGTATAGGTAATATGACCAAACTCGGAGCTTAAGATATTTCCTAACCGATCAAATAAGGTCTTATCGACAAAGTTATTGAAAAATGCCATTTCTTCAGGAGCATTATCCGAAGCATACTGAATGATAAATTTCATCATCTCTTCAGCCAAATTCATATTATCGGCAAGATCTGCAAAAGCGATCTCTGGTTCAATCATCCAAAATTCCGCAGCATGTCTCGCGGTATTGGAATTTTCCGCTCGAAACGTGGGGCCAAACGTATAGACATTGCGAAAAGCCATACAATACGTCTCTACATTGAGCTGACCACTGACCGTTAGACTGGCAACACGTCCAAAAAAGTCTTTGGAAAAATCAAGGTTACCCGCCTCGTCCTTAGGTGGTTGAGCCATATCTAGTGCTGTTACCCGGAACATCTCTCCAGCACCCTCAGCATCACTGCCGGTAATAATCGGGGTATGCACATAGACATAACCCTTTTCCTGAAAGAATTTGTGAATGGCATAGGCAACCACAGACCGCACCCGAAAGACTGCGGCAAACGTATTCGTTCTGGGGCGCAGATGGGCAATCGTCCGTAGATATTCAAACGTATGCCGTTTCTTCTGGAGAGGATAATCCGCCGCAGACAAGGCCAGAATCTCGATTTTCTCCGCTTTTAATTCAAAGGGTTGCTTTGCTCCCGGTGAAGGGACAAGGGTTCCTTGGATACGCAGGGCAGAACTAATCGTAAGCTTCCCAATCTCCATAAAATTTTCCAGACTTTCTTCAAAAACCACCTGAATGTTTTCGAAAAAACTTCCATCATTAATTTCTATGAAGCCAAACGCCTTGGAAGTGCGCACGGTGCGAACCCACCCAGATAGCTCCACCTTTTGATTGAGAAACTGGTCAGTCCCTCTGTAAATTTCCTTAACGGTTGCCAATTGCATAGTTTTCCTCCTCAAGCTACCCAAGAGAGTGTTAAACTCTAAATCAGCTGAATTTGAACTTCAATAAGTATTCTTGTAATTATACCTGATTGGAATCCGAACTTCAAATTACAAACCGCTTACTTTGGGCTTTCAATTCCTCCATCAAGACAATCAACTGTCTCGCACTATCCCGAATCGTACTGATCGTTGCGCTCATTTCTTCCGTTGAAGCGGCTATCTCCTCTGTAGCAGCAGCATCTTCTTGACACATTTCTGAAACCATATGAACAGACTTAGCTACTGCCTGCTCCATTAGTACGACTTGCCGAACCTCACCCTCCATGACCGCCAGCAGTTGACCGACAGTTTGGGTCCCCTGTGAAATTTCTGTGAATTGTCCCAGTGCTCGATCCCCAATTCCCGATTGTTCTTCGATTAAGCTGACTGCCTCTTCTGTAGCTCGAGCTGAAGCTTCAACATTCAGAGTTACTTCATCGATCAGCTTTGCAATTTGAGAGGCACTTTGCCTTGATCCTTCGGCCAGCTTGCGGACTTCTTCGGCTACAACAGCAAATCCCCGTCCTGCTTCCCCAGCGCGAGCCGCCTCAATCGCTGCATTAAGAGCAAGGAGATTCGTCTGGTCAGAAATCTCGGTAATAATTTGGGTAATTCCACGAATTTCTCTCGTCTGCTCTCTCAGAATATGACTTCCCTTTTGGATTTCCTCCACTTTAGCCGTAAAGATATGCATCTTTGCCGCCAAATCCTTTAGTATTTCTTCACCACATAATGTTTGTGCAGTAACTTTAGAGGTACTTCCAGCGACGCGCTCCATATGCCCAGCTAAAATTCGGACACTCTGATTGATACCTTTACTTTGCACCCCGATCTCACTCGTACTCTCTGCAATTTTCTGAGCACTACTAGCTACCTGACTGACACTTAAAGCAACTTGATCTGCTCCTTGTGAGGTTTGATCGGTTGCAACCGAAATTCCTCTCGTTGATTCCTCTACATGCCACACAGCTTGATTAATCGAAAGGCAAACTTCTTTTGTATTGACAAGCATCTTTTTCATGGCCTTAGCCAAGGTCTCTAACTCTCCATACGAGTTCGTTTTAATATCAATGTTCAAATTACCTGTGGCCAGAACCTCCGCATCTTCCGCCAACTGAATCAATGGTCTGGTAAAGGCTAAAGAGACAAAATATCCAGAAACCACACCAAAAATAAGTACCAGTAATCCCACCATAAATATCCAACGTTTTAAAGTGTTTAACTCTTGCACTACCCCTTCCCGAGAAAGCACGGTCTTAATATAGCCCTTTACTTCACCTTGATAGTTTTTAAAAGGAATGAGTAAAACATTAGACTGGCCATCCCCACTGATCGTAAATTGAGCTTGTCCATTAACGAGTGCTTTTACCAATCCTTCCGAGACTGGAAAATTATCTTGTCCTGTACCAGACAGTAACCCTCCATTCTCCTTCACATTTTTGACCATTGAGGTCGATGGATCGAGTAAATAGATAAAATAATCTCCGGGGTTCTTCTTCTGTAAAGCTCTTAAAAAATCATCACCGAAATCCATTCCATATTCTACAGTTCCTACCCACTGATCTTGATACTTGACTGGTACCACCACTCGAAATCCATATCCTTCGACCCCCTCTTCTAGCCCTTGCACTATTTTATGTTCTTGATTGGGCGTCACCACCGTAGGCCGAATTTTTGAAAGATCATCCCCGAATTTTTTTGGCGAATGTGCCCGGTAAAAGGAAGTGGCAGGTGCAACATGAAACTGAAGTTGGCTGAAGCCTTCTTTCTTGATCTCTTCAAAGACAGGCTGGACAAGACGTACGATCGTAGCTCTGTCACGTTCTGCTAAGGCCTTTGCCACGTCTGGATTGAGGGTCATCGATAGCACCGAAGACTTCGCGCGATCTAGGCGATTATCGAATTCATCCTGTATTCCCTGTTCCACAAGTTTTTCCGTTTGAAGCTCGCTAGTTTTAAGCAGCTTCTCGGCATTCCAAAGGCTTGCTCCAGATAACGCTGCCACAACGACAATAACCACCAGACCAGCTAAAAGGGTAATCCGGGTTTTAATTGACATTGAACGTTTGGTTAGTTTAGACATAATAATAAAACTCCCCCAGCTCTAAATTTGTGACATCTGACTATTACTATTTTTATCAAGTTGCAAGACCCCCACTTCAGAAAGTGGGGGCTTCGTAAAACTTCAGGGGGGTAGAGCCCCTTCGCTGGTATGTATGAGAAAATAATTAATAAATTATAGCCTCAAAGAGAAGTCATCTCTTCGAGGCTTATATCAAACCTATTTCTAAGCCAGCCCAATAATCTACAACCCCTTTCAAAAAATTCATTGTATATAGTTTATCTTCTGAACCCTAATAATTTCCTTAATCTTTAACATTTTACACTGGATGATATAAAAGTAATGAAATCTAAATGACACAATTTATGTCTGTTAAGTGACATAGTCTGAGAAATAAATAAAAAGCACCCAAAAACGAACACTTTGGGTGCTTTTTGAGCTAGACTATGATTGAAATCACAACTGTATTTTGTTTTTTCCTTTACATTTAGCTTAATCCGTATTAACCGTCATAAATCTCTAATAATCTGTAACTCCTCAAATATTATCGTAGAAATCTTGACACACTATTCTAAAGATGTGACTTACAGATTAAGGAGGAAATCAAAATGACTTCATTTGCAGCCCAAATAGATGTTCGTCAATATGCTCCTAAGGATAAGCAACCAAACATTTTCAGCACTTGGAATAGTCTGAAATCGGGCGAAACAATGGAACTCACCAACGACCATGACCCCAAACCACTTTACTATCTGTTTTCTGCAGAACATGCTGGACTGTTTACTTGGGACTATCTTCAAGAAGGGCCGGAGGTTTGGCGAGTCGCTATTACAAAAAAGTGAACTCGTTCAACTAAAGTTGAACATCGAGTCTTCGGTGGG
>LADV01000156.1 GCA_000961805.1 Peptococcaceae bacterium BRH_c23
GCCTCTTCTATTTTGTTCTTTTCTCTGTATCTTTGAATGATTTGAGTTTGAGGAATCGTCGTGTTAGGCAAAATGTAAGGGTTTTTCCAGAATTCCATGAGCTGCTTCCATCACTGCTTCAGGCAACGTGGGATGTGCATGGATTGTTTTAGCTAATTCTTCAGCGTTCAGGCCTTTTTCCACAGCCAATACCAGTTCTTGAATCAAACTGCTCGCTTGAGGACCCATGATGCTGGAACCGAGAACGATCCCCTCTTCATTAGTAAGAATTTTTACGATTCCTATTGTTTCGCCCAACGCTATGGCTTTACCATTCGCACTGAAGGGGAATTTGCTGACTTTGTATTTGACGTCTGCAGCTTTAAGCTCTTGCTCGGTTGCGCCGACAGCCGCTATTTCAGGATGGGTGAAAATTGCGCTGGGTACTGCGCGATAACTCATTTCCACCTGATGACCGGCTATATGCTCAGCAACGACCATACCCTGCGCCGAAGCAACATGAGCCAGCATCATTTTTCCTGTGACATCCCCGATCGCATAGATATTGGGTACGGATGTTCTCATCTGAGAATCAACAGCAATGGCACCCCTCTCAAGTTCCAATCCCAATTGTTCGGTGTTTACTCCGCGCAGATTAAATCTTCGCCCAGTTGCCATCAAAACCCGATCAGACTGAATTTCCTGTATTCCTTTAGCGTTTTCCACAACAGTCACCAAACCGTTCTCAACCGATTTGATCTCTTTAACCATGGTTTTAGTCAGAATATCAATGCCGGTTTTCTTAAGCACTGGGTTCAATCGCTTCGGGATTTCTTCATCAATATTAGCCAACAAAGAAGGCAGCATTTCAACAACGGTAATTTTTACACCCAGTGCTTGGAAAATGGAAGCAAACTCTAAGCCGATAACACCGCCGCCGATGATCACCAGTTTTTCCGGCAATGTTTTCTCATCTAAAATATTATCACTGGTCATAACCCCGTCAAGGTTCACGCCAGGGATCGGGATACGGAATGGTGTGGATCCGGTCGCAATAACCAGATTTTCAACTTCAAGACTGACCTTGCCGGATTCTGTTTCGACGTTAATCCTGCCAGCTTCGGTAATTTCGCCCCATCCTTTGATCACTTGAATCTTGGCGGCTTTAAAAAGTTGCTCGACTCCAGAAACCAGAGTATTGACTACGCGATCTTTGCGTTCGATCATCTTTGCAAAATCAAAAGAATTTTCTCCTGCCTGGATTCCAAATTCCTCTGCATGCTGTAGTTCTCTCCAAAGATCAGCAGATTTTACTAAGGCTTTAGTTGGAATACACCCTCTGTTCAGACAGGTTCCGCCCAAGCGGTCGCCTTCAACAAGAACAACGCTTAATCCCAGCTGCGCTGCTCTTAGAGCGCATACATAACCTCCTGGTCCTCCTCCAAGAATACCCACCTGATAATGCTCCACGATTTTTCCCTCCCAAATAAAACCTATTCTTTCTTCCAACGAAGGTTCGGCTTCCGGGCAGCTGCTGTTTCATCCAAACGTGTTATCAGAGTATTGTGAGGGGCGGTTTTAACCAGCTCTGAATCCCTTTTCGCTTCCTCCGCTATTTTGATCATGACTTCAACAAATTGATCGAGGGTCTCCAGACTTTCACTTTCGGTTGGCTCGATCATCATCGCTTCTTCAACGACTAACGGAAAATAAATTGTCGGCGGATGATAACCGTAATCAAGCAGGCGTTTAGCTATATCTAAGGTATGGATACCATATTGTGTAAGATTTTTAGAGGTTATGACAAACTCATGTTTGCACGTCCGATCATAGGGGAGATAATAATGCTCCTTGAGTATGCTCATCAGATAATTTGCATTGAGTACTGCATTTTGGGTAGCATTTTTCAAACCTTCTCCGCCAAGGCCACGAATATAGGCATACGCTTTAACAAGAACTGAAAAATTCGAATAAAACGTTTTTACACGCCCTATTGATTGTGGCGGGTTATAGTTTAAGGTAAATGTTCTGTCTTCGCGTTTCTCCACTACTGGTTTGGGTAAGAAAGGCTCTAAAAATTCTTTAACCCCGACGGGACCAGCACCAGGACCGCCACCGCCATGAGGAGTTGAAAACGTCTTATGCAAATTGATATGAACAGCATCAAAACCCATATCTCCAGGACGGGTAATACCCATGATGGCGTTCGTATTCGCTCCATCATAATAAAGTAATCCGCCGACAGAGTGGATGATTTCGGCAATCTCAAGGATATTTTCATCAAATAAACCCAGTGTATTCGGATTGGTCAGCATTAATCCTGCGACTTCTTCGTTGGCTACCTTACGCAGAGCCTCGATATCTACTCCCCCGCGTTCATTAGATGGAACCTGGATAATATTAAATCCAGCCATCGAAGCGGTAGCAGGGTTCGTACCGTGTGCAGCATCAGGAACAATGATTTTGGTACGCTTTGTATCCTGACGGGACTCGTGGTAGGCTTTAATCATTAAAATACCGGTCATTTCACCATGAGCACCGGCAGCCGGCTGCAGAGTGAAGGCATCCATCCCCGTGATTTCACAGAGGTCCTGTTGCAGCTCATACATCAATTGTAAGGAACCTTGAGTCAATTGCTCTGGCTGATAAGGATGAATATCGGTAAAATCACTTAAACGAGCAAGGCTTTCATTAACTTTGGGATTATACTTCATTGTGCAAGATCCCAGCGGATAAAAACCGGTATCCACACCGTGGTTGAAGGATGATAACCGTGTAAAATGTCTGACAAGGTCAACTTCTGCCAGCTGTGGCAGCTCTGGTTTACTGTCTCTCAGTAGTTGTGACGGTAAAATGGTATCCAAATCAACTTCAGGTACATCACAAACAGGTAGGCTCATGGCACAACGGCCTTCTGCACTTTGCTCGAAAATTAGTGGTTCCATTTTCATTTGATCCCCTCCAGTACGGTGACAAGCCTGTCGATATCTTCTTTGCTCTTTGTTTCAGTAACACAAAACAGGAGATGATGATCCAGTTCGGGATAGAATCGTGATAGGTCAAGCCCACCGATAATGTTGTTCTTTAACAGCTCCTCGTTGATTCTGGCTGGTGATTCTGTGGTTTGTATCACGAATTCATGAAAGAAAGAGCTGGTAAAGGCCAGGCTCATACCCTGTATAGCAGCGATTTGCCGAGCAGCGTAATGTGCTTTCTGCACATTCAGATGAGCCAAATCATGAATTCCTTGTTTGCCAAGAGCACTGAGATGCATTGTAAAGGCTAAAGCACAAAGTGCTTCATTTGAACAAATATTGGAAGAGGCTTTCTCACGTCTGATATGTTGTTCACGTGCCTGGAGGGTCAAAACATACCCGGTCTTGCCGTTATGATCAGTAGTTGCTCCAACGATCCGTCCCGGCATACGTCGGGTAAATTTCTCACGACAAGCCAGAAACCCGAGATTGGGACCACCGTAATTTAGGGGATTACCAAAAACTTGTCCTTCGCCTACTACAATGTCAGCACCCAATTCCCCTGGAGATTTCAACAATCCCAGAGCTACCGGATTCGTGACGAAGACTAAGAGCGCGCCCAAAGAATGTGCCATATCAGCTATCCGTACATAGTCTTCAACACTTCCGAAAAAGTTTGGATATTGGATGATAACGCAGGCAATTTCTTTATTAAGAGTATTACCCAAAGCGTCATAATCGATGACGCCATCAGAGTACTCGATATCTTCGATCTTGACACCACGAGGTTCGAGATAGGTCTGTAAGACCTCTCTATACTCCGGATGAACAGTCTTCGCAACAAGAACTTTGTCGCGGCGAGTTGCATCGCAACTCATCAAAGCTGCTTCAGCCATTGCCGTCGCCCCGTCATACATTGAAGCATTCGATGCATCCATACCTGTCAATTCACAAACCAAGCTTTGATACTCATAGATCGCCTGAAGAGTTCCTTGACTGATTTCCGGCTGGTATGGAGTATAGGCCGTATAAAATTCCTGACGAAGGAGTAATTGATCGACAAATGACGGAATGTAGTGCTCATAAGCACCTGCACCCAAAAAGGAGGTGTACTGCTCTAAACTGCTGTTCTTTGCAGCCAAGGCTTTGACATGTTTGACCAATTCCTGTTCGGACATTCCACCTTGAATATTAAGAGGGCGGTACAAACGTACACTCTCTGGCACATCTTGAAACAGTTCTTCTATATCATTGACACCGATGCGGGCCAATAACTGTTCCTGTTGGCTAGCCGTATTGGGTACATAGTTCATTTTAATGCTCCTCCTCGGCCACAAAGGTTTCATATTCGGAGACGCTCATCATGGATTCCAATTCGGAAAGATCTTCTGCTTCAATTTTGATTAACCAGCCCTCACCATAGGGATCATTATTCAACGTATCCGGAGCATCGATTACAGCCTCATTGATTTCAATGACTTTTCCGCTGACTGCTGCAACAACATCAGAGACCGCTTTAACAGACTCAATTGTACCATACGCTTCACCAGCGCTTACTGTTGCCCTGATTTCTGGCAGTTCGACAAAGACAACATCTCCTAAACTTGTTTGAGCATGATCAGTAATTCCGGATGTAATAATATTTCCTTCAGCCTTTGCCCACTCGTGGGTTTTGCTATATTTGATATCGGTTGGATTCATGAATAATTCCCCCTAATTGTATTTATTGTTTAAATTTCATAATATTTAGATTCTAATTCAATTGGAGTTACTTGGCTCTCTTATAGAATAGCGAAGGGATAATTTGAGCTATTACGGGTTTGTTCCGAATGATAACATCCAGAGTTGCCCCTATCTCAGCTAGGTCTGCACGAATCAAGCCAAGGGCAATATTTTTGTTTAAGGTTGGCGAGAAAGAACCTGAGGTTATGAAACCCACTTCATCTCCATCTTTCTGTAGCAGATAATGGGAACGAGCAATCCCACGTTCGATCATTTCAAGGCCTACAAGCTTACGGGGAATGCCTTTTTCCTTTTGTTGGACCAGCGCTTCTTTACCAATGAAATTCTCTTTGTTAAGCTTTACGAAAATACCAATTCCTACTTCTAAGGGGGAGATTTCAGGTCCTAACTCGTTACCGTAAAGCGGTAACCGTGCTTCAAAACGAAGGGTATCACGAGCCCCGAGTCCAATGGGTTGAACGCCTTCGGGAGCGCCGACTTCAAGAATCTTGCGCCAAAGATCGGATGCTTTATCTGGTGCGATATAGATCTCGAAACCGTCTTCACCAGTATAACCTGTACGAGAAACAAGGCAGGGTACTCCGTTCACTTCCCCATGCATAAACCAATAGTATTTAATCTCCTTTAGATCGATGGGTGTTAACTTTTGCAGAATTTGTTCAGCAAAGGGGCCTTGTAACGCCAGTTGCGCGACTTGGTCTGATACATTCTCCACCTGGACTGAATAGCCTTGTATTTGTTCCAGCATCCAAGCATAGTCTTTATCCGTATTTGAAGCGTTAACTACAATATAGAAATGCTCTGCTCTATAACGATAGACTAAAAGATCATCGACGATTCCACCATTCGGATAGCACATAGGAGAATAAAGAATCTGTCCATCCTGAATTTGGGTTACGTCATTTGTAATGAGGTTTTGAACGAAAGCAAGCGCATCTTTCCCTGTAACATCAATTTCACCCATATGGGAAACATCGAAAAGGCCGACCTTTGACCTCACTGTATTGTGTTCTTCGATGACCCCGGCATACTGCACAGGCATTTCCCAGCCGCCAAAGTCAATAATCTTAGCATTTGCTTGGACATGGGCTTCATACAAGGGTGTTCTTAGTGTTGTCAAGATTGCACCTCCTAAAAATTCTGTAATCTTTATCAAGCGGTGTCGTTTCGTCGATCCTCAAGTTCCTTTGCCAATCGACAACCGGTGGGTGTAACTGCTAATCCCCCTAGGGCTGTCTCCTTTAGGGTAACGGGCATCGATTGCCCAATTTGGTACATGGCTAGTATTACTTCATCAACTGGGATTACACTTTTAATACCGGCAAGCGCCAAGTCAATAGCTACGAGTGCATTAGCAGCACCTGCTGCATTTCTTTTCACACAAGGGACTTCTACCAAACCAGCAACCGGATCACAGACAAGCCCTAAAATGTTCTTCAGAGCGATGGCACAGGCGTGACCGCATTGTTCAGGTGTGCCCCCGGCCATTTCCACCACTGCAGCAGCAGCCATTCCTGAAGCGCTGCCGCATTCCGCTTGGCACCCCCCGGCAGCACCGGAAATCCCTGCATTTTTGGCTATAACTATGCCCACTCCAGACGCTGTAAAAAGCGCATTAACGAGGTCTTCTTCAGAAGAATTTAGTTTTTCGGCGACCGTTAACAAAACTCCTGGTAATATGCCGCAAGAACCAGCCGTCGGAGCCGCTACAATACGACCCATGGCAGCATTGACCTCGGCTATAGCTATTGCCTTCAGTATTGCCCCATCTAATACTTGCCCACCTAAGAGTTTACTTTTTGCCATTGCCTCCTGAAGTAGTTGGGAATCCCCGCCTACCATGCCGCTAAACGACTTGTTAATTTGACTCAGTCCTTTTCCTAAGGACTCCCTCATTACCCCTAACCGTTCCTGCATCTTTCGGTACAATTCCGTTTGGGACTGACCTAAAACCTCAGCTTGATCCTCCAAAATTATCGCAGACAAACGTTTACCTTCTAAGGTAGACTTTTCGATTAACTCTTGAATACTCGTATAGGAGATCATTTTTGCCCTCGCTTTCCAATTAAAGAGGTTTAACTAAGGTCACAGATAATAGGGTTGATATTGTATTTAAAGTCTCCATCGTTTCCCGGTCGCACTCCTCATCCGTTTCAATAACCATCATAGCTTGTAAACCAAGTCGTTCTCGGGTAACGTACATTTGGGCTATGTTAATACCCTTTCCGGCCAAAACTCCAACAACCGCTCCGACAGTACCCGGCCGATCAAGATGAGGAATAATCAGGGTGTGAAATTGTCCACTAAAATTAACTGAGAAACCCAATACGTTAATTACCTTGATATTGCCGCCGCCGACAGAAGAAGCTACCACAGAAATTGGTTTTCCCGAAACACCGCTGGAAATAATCTTAGCAGTATTGGGGTGAACCTCCCCTAAATTCGATTTATGAAAAGTTACCTGGATGCCTACTTTGGCCGCAATAGCTACAGCTTCCCTGATTCGTTCATCATCGGTAGAGAAGCCCAACAAGCCCCCGACGATAGCGCGGTCCGTACCGTGGCCCAAGTATGTTTCGGCGAAGGAACCGTGCAGGTATACATCCGCTTTTACGATCTGCTCTCCTAATACGATTCTGGCAATTTTTCCAATCCTGACAGCACCCGCGGTATGGGAACTGGATGGCCCTATCATCACTGGACCCAGGATGTCAAATACGTTCATCAGATACCCCTCCAGACCAAGACTATGATAATCCATTAACGGTATAAGGGATATTTAGCACAAATATCTTTAACCGTATGTTTTAATATTTCTTTGTTAGTTACAAAATCCTCGGATAAAGCTACGTCAACAATCTCAGCAATAGCGTGCATTTCCGGTTCCTTAAACCCTCTAGTAGTTGCTGCAGGAGTACCGATGCGCAAACCACTGGTAACAAAAGGACTCTGCGGATCGAAGGGAATAGTATTCTTGTTTACAGTGATTCCAATCTCGTCTAATCTATGCTCACCTTCCTGACCAGTTAGCTGTCTATTGCGCAGATCCACCAGCATTAAATGGGTATCTGTTCCACCAGAAACCAGATGGAAACCACGTTCCCGTAGGGAATTAGCCAAGAAAGCGGCATTATTAATGACCTGTTTTTGGTATTCCGTAAATTCAGGTTTTAACGCTTCTCCCAATGCTACTGCTTTAGCTGCTATCACATGCATCAGCGGCCCTCCCTGGATTCCCGGGAAAACGGATTTATCAATAGCTTTGGCATATTCCTCCTTGCACATGATTATTCCACCTCGGGGTCCTCTTAAGGTTTTATGAGTAGTGCTGGTAACAAAATCTGCATATGGAACTGGATTGACATGCAAACCAGTAGCCACTAATCCCGCAATGTGAGCCATATCAACCATCAACAATGCGTCAACTTCGTCGGCAATTTCTTTAAACCTTTTGAAATCCAAAGCCCTGGGGTAAGCGCTCATTCCAGCTACAATCATTTTCGGTTGATATTCTTTGGCCCGTTGGGCAATTTTATCATAATCCAAAGTTTGGGTTTCCACTTCGACTCCATACGAATCAAATTGAAAATAAGTACCGGAAATATTTACCGGACTGCCGTGGGTCAGATGTCCACCATGGGAAAGATTAAGTCCCATTACCTTGTCTCCGGGTTTAAGAACAGCAAAATATACCGCAGTATTGGCCTGAGCACCCGAGTGAGGTTGAACATTTACATGTTCGGCATCAAATAATGCTTTTGCCCGCTCAATGGCGATGCTTTCCACAATGTCTACATATTCACACCCACCATAATAACGTTTACCCGGATAACCCTCGGCGTATTTGTTCGTTAAAACGCTTCCTTGAGCCTCCATTACCATCGGAGAAACGAAATTTTCCGAGGCAATGAGTTCAATCTTTTCATTTTGTCGATTAAGTTCAAGTTCAATAGCCCTGGCTACCTCGGGATCGTGGTTAATTAATTTAGTCAATTTCTTTTCCTCCTTGTGCTATGCAGGTCAAAGGGAATAGGATTTACATTCAGGATCAGGTTCGATTAATTTTGTCATGGCATTCCTCCTTGAAAATTGACTATAATAAAAAGACAGAAGCATACAACAGCATAGTTAGCTGCCATACTTCTGTCCTTTTACCTGAGAGTTTACTTGAAAGTCAAGTTGCTCCTTTGGTGGCCCGCCTTTGGCAGGCACTCTCCAGAATCCCGTCCGCCGAAAGTACATTTGCCTGAGATCTTCAGCACTTCTTCAGTCTAAAGAAGTCCCTTATGCCTTCGGCGTCCCCAGCTCAAGTTAAACAACGTGGGGAACTCTCCTATCGTCTTCATCCGGTCGTATTATATTAGTTCTATTTCCCTACTTGAGAAAACTCTAACTGATCAGCTATGATGGAGTTAAGACTTCCATCTGAACTAAGTCTTTCTCTATGACATAATTTTATTGTGTTTACTTATGACATTCAACGTAAAAACTTTCATTATTTTATGAAATCAGTGAATATTTTTCTATTCTTCTAATAGTTACCGTACTTAGACTGAAGTCGGCCTGTACTTGAGGATCCTGCTTAAAACTAATTTATTTGTGCTTAATTTTTTGATTATTTAAAAACTCAACAGCTTAAGTAAAATTTCCAGCTTCAATCTATTCATAGGGTTCTCTAGGTTGAAGTTAATCAAATTATTTATATCGTCTATTCTCTTTCGAACAGTATTAATGTGTATGAAAAGTTGCTTTGCTGTAAGACTATAGTTCATTTTGCAATCCAGATAGGTTTTCAATGTTCCTACTAACTCCCTATGGTCATCCTTTTTAATTAAATTATTTATGTCCTTTAGCATTATTTCTAGCTCATCTTCCTTGATGTCTATCCAAGCAAAAACTCCTAGCCCCGAGTAAGTGAGGTAATCCTCATGTGGATATAAAAGTCTACCAATTCTTATAGTCTGTACACATCTAGAATAGTTTCTCTTTATTTCAAATATTGTATCGCTAATATCCGAGATACCAAACACTAGCCTTATATTCTTTATTATATTTTCTAAACTTTTCTGTATTTCCTTAGAAGCTTTCCTGATTAACTCCAAGCTTTTTCCAGCTGAAATTCTATCATTGATTGGAAATAGAAAAACACAGCTGCTTTCATCGATTATAGCCATTCTAGCTCTCACCTGACTAATACTTTTATTGACAGTATCCTTAATCACGTCCTTGTAGCTTGATAGAATAACCTCTTTGTTTATTTGCTTCATTAAAAGTAAATGATAGTTCACGTTTATATCTATACCAAAGTCAATGGCACTTTTAGCTAAAATTTCATTATTTGACAAGCTCCCTGATATAACTTCTGTCACAAATTTTTCAAAACCTACGTCCCCAATGCTCTGAGCAACTAGTATTTGCTCATATAAGGATTGAAGTAATAAAAATCCAATGCGTAAAGCGAATTGATCATAATAGTCTATAAGCCCTGTAGCTTCAACCACTACAAAGTAAGCCTTGCTCTTGTCTCCAACCGCAATAGGTACAGTAATCCAACTATAAGGTTTGTCGTACTTATCATCATGGAACTTATATCTAATCATTTTAAGGTTGTCACATAGTATTTCTTCGGTGAAATGGAATGAAGGACTCCAAAAATCTTCTATTTTTAGGTCACCGGCTAGCCTTAAAAATGCAGGAGAGCTATAATATGCCTTTTCACTTGATAAATCATAGAGCATGGCCGGAAACTTCATTTCTTTTTCTATCTGAGACAGTATTTTCTTTATCTTTCTGACTTGATAGGATAAATCGGAAAAGCTCCTCGGATTTATATTGCCAATGTTAAATTGCCTTATGTTTTTGTTCATTACAAGTACATTTAGCTGATTCATCATACCCATCCATGAAGGATCTGGCGGAATAATGATGAGGGGTATATCATAATCATCAAAGGCTGCTATTATATGGTCTGGGATGTTTTTTAGGAATCTTAGCTTTATTCCTAGTCCTGACGTTTCCTTAAATTTGTCTGTCTTTATGTAGTCCTCAAACAATCCTGGATTTTGTTGAAATATATAACCCGAAGATATGACCAGTTCTCTACCCTTTGTCCAGTTAAATCCATCCGGAGCGTCTAGTATCGCTAAGCCCTGTATCTGTTTATCTAAGCCTCCATGACCTGCAATTACCTTAAAGTCTTTGAAGAACTGTGATTTTAAAATTTCTCTAAGAGATATACCCATGTTCTCACCTACTCTCTACTATGGATATTTAATTAATCATTAACTGTGATAAATGTGTCTCAGAAGCGGAGAAGGAAAAGAAGCTAACTTTTCCCCATGTTAACCAGTTGTTCTGCCATTCGTGCAATTTGCCCCAGGGCCTGAGTCAATTCTTGCGAGGCAATGGCCTGAGCATCGGTTACAACTTCAAGTTGTTCAACCGCCTCAACAAGCTTATATACTGAATCTTTTACTTCTCGTAGGTCATGTTCGATTTCCTGCGTAGAATCCTTAGTCGACTCAGCCAGTTTTCGAACCTCGTTAGCAACAACCGCAAAACCTCTTCCCTGTTCGCCGGCTCGAGCAGCCTCGATTGAAGCATTTAGGCCAAGAATGTTACTTTGAATAGAAATCTTCCGTATTTTATCAGTCACTGTATTTGTGTGCTCAACTTCCGCAAAGACTTTAACAGTTTCTTCATTCATGCTTCTAACTGTGGCAGCAAGCTCCTCGGAACCGGAGGACATGCTTTCGGCTGAAGCTGAGAGTTCCTCGACTGCTGCAAGAATTTCTTGTCCTGTAATGGTTAAAGCATCGTACTTTGCAGTTGAGATGGTGACTACAATTGAGCCTACAATTTGGCTATTTTCACGGATTGGAAGTGCAATTCCAATATATGGAGTACCCAATACTTCTTTTGGAACACGCTTTATGACTCGTTTGCCTTTTAAAATGGATTCTTCTGCCACACCCCCTTTGGGCAACAGGTCACCCACACTTACTCGAAGGTTTAAGCTTGGGGTTGGATACCATGCGAGAACTTTTTCGGTGTCAAGAACACTTACAGCGACTTCATCATCGTAAAGAAGCTGCATTTCGGTAGCAACATCTAACATCGATTCAAGTTTCATCGACGTTCCTCCAATCATTCTATAATGTATGACACTTATATGGAACTACACTAGCGAAGAAAACAATTGTATTATTCCATATTTACGCAAACCTATTCACGAAACACAAAGACACTAGGCCCTTTCGGACCTAATGCTTTTGTATCATTTTTGTAAGCTTCTTATTTTCTATTTTCTATTTTCTATTTTCTGGTCTATTGTTGAATTCTGCTTTGGCAACTGCTACTAAGCTTGGGTCGTTTAATAGGTCGTACATCATACCTGATAAAATCTCTGCTGCATAGACCATACCTTTCATTCCTATGGAAGCGCCTGATGATGAGGTTGCTTGCCATGAGTGAGCTGCCACTCCTAGTGGCCAGCAAGCTGTGAGGAATAAGTTCATTGGCATTATCCAAGATACGTCTCCACTATCTGAAGAGCCTGCAACTACAACTGAATTTGCATTTTCCTTTTCGAGTACTCCTTGGTGGATATATGTTTTTCCTTTGCTACCTGATGACATAAATTTCTTTATTTCGCCTTCCACTGTTTTTGGGTCTAGGGTTTCTTGGAGAGCTTTTGCAAATACTAGCTCATCCTCAGTATATTTCGGGACACCTATTTCTACCATGTTTTTATGAGTTAGGTCAAATAGTACTCTATTCGGTAGCATCTCATAACAACCACTGATTATCTCGTAATCAACTGTTGTTTCAGTCATCATTGCTGCACCCTTTGCCACCTTGAATAGTCTCTCAGTTATTTCTTCTACGTCCTTTCTAAAAGGTGCTCTTACGTAGTACCATGATTCTGCTTCCTTTGGAATAATGTTTGGCGCTCCACCTGCATTTGTTATAGTGTAGTGGATGCGAGCCTTGTCAATGACATGCTCTCTTAGATAGTTAGCTCCAACATTCATAAGCTCAACTGCATCAAGAGCACTTCTCCCCACCTCAGGCGATTGTCCTGCATGAGAGGATATACCATGGAACTTAAACTTAATTGAGTTATTGGCTAAAAACGCATTCTCTAAAGCAGTGTTGGCATTCATTGGATGCCAGCTTAAAGCAAGGTCACAGCCATCGAAGGCACCCTTTTTTATCATCTTCACCTTACCTGCTAGGGTTTCTTCTTCGGGACACCCGTAAAACCTGATTGTACCACTCATCTTCGTTTCTTCTATATATTTCTTTATTGCCAGTACTGCACCCAGTGCCGCTCCTCCCAGGAGATTGTGCCCGCAGCCATGTCCCGGACCATTGTTATCCACTGAATTAAATTTTGTATCTACAGATTGAGATAACCCTGGTAGTGCATCATATTCCCCTAGCACTGCTATGACAGGTGAACCGCTGCCATACTCTGCTATGAATGCATGCTCCATTCCTGTTATTTCTTTTATTTCAAAACCATGGACTTTTAGTACATTTCTAAATAAATCTGCTGACTCTTTTTCTTTTTCTGAAATTTCTGGGTTGCTCCATACCTTAAGACTTAAATCCTGGACTTCATCCTTTATGATATTCAGATAGTTCAATACATCATTTTTTTCCATTAGCTTTAGTCTCCCTTATTTACCGGATTTACTTTTCTGCAACGCTGTAGCGATAGCTATGGTGCCAAATACTGCTCCTAACGTAACGATATAGCTTGGTCTGCCTGGCAAGAAACTAAATACTCCTGCCTTTAAAGCAAACGTTAATGCTAAGCCTATGCCAAGGGCAATTGGGGCTAGATTTAACTTCATGAGTGCAAATTGGATGAATATGGCTCCAAATAACGACGGTAATAAGTAATTAAAGGCAGCCACTACCTCTGGGGATAACTTCGATAAAATGACAGTTCCTGCAAATACTCCAACTGCTAAAATTACAATATTAACAATAACCGATACCGCCATGCCAAGAGTTGCTACAATGGCACCTTCCTTACTTCCGGGATCTACTCCTGCTACTTTTTGAGATACTGCTGCAGCAGGCACTCTAAGATTTGAAATATTTCCTGTGATAAATGCCATATAGGTTCCTGCTACACCAATGATTGGAAAATAGGACATTGGTTCTATAATCCAAAAGATACCTACTGCGCTTGCTATGGCTATAAAGGCAGTAATGATTGCGCTAAACGGCGGAACAATATCAAAGACGACGAGCAGAACCAGAGCTGGTCCAAAAGATGCCAGTACCCCTAGCCAATTCGTGATCTTACCCCATTTATTTATATAAGGTAAATAGTCACTCTCGAATATATCATTGTTTTTATCCATCATAGTAACCTCCTTTGTTTTTGTTGATTTAAAATACGACTGCTACTAACATTCCACCAAACAAAGCAATTGCCAAAACCCATTCCTTCAGCCATTTAATATTATTTTTATCAGCTAAAGGGGATAATACCAGCATGATGGCTCCCCCTGCCACTGCCGCTATAGTATTATTATTCAATGCTACTAAATGCCCCGATACTAACGAACCAAAGGCGCCTAGCATAGCTGCTACTGAAATTACTTTTAGAAGTCCTTTATCTCCCTTAGAAACTTTGGCCTGTACTTTATCCATTTTGCCTGCTGTAAGGGTTGCGAAAATAATCCAGCCTATGGAGCCTAAAATCATTGTCCATACAGCATTTGCAAAGGCTATATTTGTCATGGGGTCAATACCCATCTTGACACCTACTGCTGCCGTACCAAAGCCCGCGGCCATTAACTCAAACATTACCGAGCCTATGAAGGATAACCTCATCCAGGCCATTGGCCCACCTACCGTGACCAAAAGTGATAACAGCCCTGTTAGAATAATGACGGATGGACCTATAGACGTGATCAAACTACTCTTCATTGCGCTTTTCATTTGTTCTTCCGTCAACCCGATTTCCTTACCCGTTGCATAGGATTTTTTAGCAAAAATAAACGCTTGAAATAATACCAGTAAAATCGCTAGCCCTGCTGCTATCCACATAGGAACACTGTTGGCAATTTGTAAATAATCCATGTCCTTCCTCCTCATATTTTTATTAAGGTTCTTGATATAACTGTATTATTTTCACTCATTTTGTTCAATGTCAAAACTTTCATAATTTAATGTTAATAATGAAAGTATTTTCATCAGTGTTGCCACTACAAAGTAGCGCAACTTCAATTGTCACACATATTGCACCTGCATATTTAAAGAATTAGTCTGAAATGTAAAAAAGACATGGTAGCATTTTTAGCTATCATGTCTTTAGATTTGATTGCATATTTATTTTAAAAACTTTGGTTGCTTAACCCTCACAAGAAAGTATAATGGTCTAGGAAAACTCGACAAGATTCTTTGAAAAGATAATGAACCACTATCGGGTTGAAGAATAACAGTATCCGTATCACTTAGTATGAAAGAAAAAAGACACCATCCAGAAGACCCCTTAATGAGTTCGACAAATTGCGGGAAGTACCAGGTCACTAGGGACTTTCTCCATCATGGCTGTACACACAGATGGTTTCACATAATCTGCAGCCTACACATTTTTCACCGTTAACCTTAATCTTCATAAATCTCTCCTTTGAAATGAGTGGTGATTTGACACACTGCTAAAAAATCGTAGTGCCCAAGGCTTTGCCAATTACAGCCATCACCTTGGGCACGGTGAGAATAAATTTTTATTCCACCAAACTATATACTCACCTGATCTTAAGACGTTAATTTTCCCACCAACAGCTTAAACACTTTTCGTTCTTGAAGCAGAGCTTTTCGATCCTTGATTTGATTCAGCGATAGGCTCACCGTTCTCGCCTTCAAAGGCTCTACCCCAACCTGTAATGACTGAAAAAGCGAACACTATAAATAACATAATAGGGTGAAACGTAGATAAAGCTATTGTTATCGGATTAATGGTTTGAATAAAGGAGTAATCTTTTTGAAGTCCTTGTATAACAATCAGCACTATGAAAATAAAAGCACTAATAAAGGGAACAATTATTGGAATTGTATTCGCAAAACCATCAATTAAATTTGCCCTTCTATAGGGGTGAAGATTGACTGCTCTGCCAACATCATTGGCAATAGGGCCAAACATAATGATCGCCGGACCCGTTGCAGACCCCATTGATAAGGATGACAGCATTATGCCGATCGCCAGACATATTTCTGCACCTCGAGGTGTTTTCGCTAAATCACTGGTAACGATCGCATTAACAAGCCTATCCATAGTACCACTGGCATTAAGTATCCCCACGATTCCAAACAAGGCAATACAGAATATGGAAGTTCCTATCATATTTCTAAAACCAGTATACAGAAAGCCAGTTAATGCTCCATCCTTTACGCTTAAAATATCTTTAAACGTTAGTATTCCAAACCCCAGTGCAATAATTGTACCTGTAACTATACCCCAGGTTATTGCAGTAAAGATATCTCTTGTTTTAATAGCAACATATAAGAGTATTGCAACGGGTATCAGCATAATCAATCCCTTAGGGTCAGTATATTTTTGAAGCAGCTCTGTTGCACCAGTTCCAACACTTCCACCACCACCAAAAACTAAATATAGAACCGTTGCTGCAATAGCCGCAATGATGGAATACTTAAATCTTGTTGCCACGACCCCACCAATATCAGCACTACCCTCTTTATTCTTATATCTTTGGGTTGCAGCTGAAGCGATGGTCGTGTCAGAGATCGGGGCAAGATTATCTCCAAAGATTGCGCCACTTAAGATTGCACCGGCTAATAAGGCTGGATTAGCTCCAAGTAAGATGCCTGCAGGATAGAGAATCGGAAAAGCAGAAAACAGTGTTCCAATTGAGGTACCTGTTGCAGTTGCAATAATACAGGTAGTAACAAAGGTAAAGGCGGTAAATACTCCTCCTTTTAGTCCAATTTCATTCCCTAACCAAACAAATCCTTCAGCAACTCCACTTTTGCCCATAAGCCCTGTAAAGATTCCTACGACCAATAGAATCATGATGAGTACACCAGTCATTGGATTTGAGATACCCTCGAGAACAGAGTCCCAATACTTTTTCCAGTTTTTACTGAAAAAGCTTCCTGCAATGATCCCTACTACTCCACCCATCGCTAAAGCTTCCATTTCAAATACCTTAAAGACAATGAAAAAAGCAATACAGAATCCGATAAAAATCGCCATGGGTATCAAGGACATTTTATAACCGCCGTGAAATTCAAGCTCATTATTAATCTTAATATAGACCATTCCTTTCTTCGCTCAAGCCACAATACGGTATAGACCGTTGCAGCTTAGCTTATTTAATTAGAAAGAATTATGAAATCTAGATATCCAGATTATCGAATCAAGTCAGTTAATAAGTCCATTGCGGTTGCTATATCTTCTTTAGTGTTATAAAAGTGAGGCGCAATCCGTATTACGTTTTTCCTTGATGAAACAATCACTCCTTTCTCCTTCATTTTTCGTTCCACTTCCCCTGCATTCTCGACGTAGATTGCCGTGTTGGATCCCTTCTGCGCAAGATCTGTCGGACTTATTATCTTCACTCCTTTCTCTTCAGCATATTGAATGGCAAAGGCAGACAATTCCTTAAGATAAGGAGCGATGCGTTCCATTCCTACTTCAAGAATGAAACGAAGCGCTGCCCGTGCCGCATAGGCATTGATCATCGGAGCAGTACCGGAATCAAACCTCCGTGCTCCTGCTGCATACTCAAGATGAGTAACATCAAACAGAAATGGATTCGATTGACCAAACCAGCCAGTGATCCGAGGCTCCAATTGATCGGCAATCTCTCGTTTGATATAGAGAAAGGCGATCCCTGGTATCCCCAATAGATACTTCTGTAAACCGGTGGCTAAGAAATCTATATCCATCTCCCTTACATCCAGCAAAACATTTCCCACCGACTGATAAGCATCCACAAATAGATAAGAACCCTTGCGATGAACGATTTCGGCAATCTGCTTCGCATCCTGCTGGAAACCGTTGTAATAGGTCACTTGTGGAATGGACGTAAGCAACGTGTTTTCATCGACCATACTTTCATATTTTTCTAAAGGAATTTGATTGTTCTCTGATGCAATAAACACAAGTTCAGCTCCCCGCGCCTGCTGTGATAACCAGACATGGCCAATGCAAGGAAAATCCATCTCCGTTACCACCACTTTATTGCGTTGATCAAAGCTTAAACTATTGGCAATAGCCGAGGCGGCGTGGGATACAGAAGATACCACTGAGATTTCATTGATATCCGCATTAATTAGCGTCGCAAAATCAGCGCGTGCTTCCTCGACAGTCTCTACCCATGCCTCCCACTCCATCCCATGTTCTTCCCAGGTCGCCATGTACTCCTGTACCGCTTTATTGACCGGATCGCTTAACGCGCTCTGAGAACAGGAGGATAGCTGAATCTGATTTTTCAAGATCGGGAAACGCTTTCTGAACTCTGTAAATGGATACTGCTGCATATTTCAACACTCCTTTATTAACTCCATTAAGATTAAACGCCCTTAATGACAAACCTCTCTTAAGAAATTCATTCCTCGCTAAGTAACAACTTCATGGTGTTCAAAACATACTCTATATCGTTTTCTGTCACCCAATAGTTCGTGACAAAACGTATATAATCACCTTGTCGACCGTCATTGGCTTTAATTCCCCTTACTAATAAAGCCTCAATGATACTTGACTGACTTCTACCGGTCTGAGCAATATTTGCAAAAACCATATTAATTTGAACGCGGGACAACTCCACGGTTACACCCTTAATCAGGCTTAAACCTTGCGCCAACAGCTTGGCATGCCGATGATCCACTTCTTGCCTAGCCGTCATTTTCTCTAAGGCCACGATACCGGCTGCTGCCAGAAAACCTGCTTGGCGAAGTCCGCCCCCCAGCATTTTGCGGTATTTACGGGCTCTGCCAATGAACTCTTTACTCCCTGCCAAGATCGAGCCTACTGGGGCACATAAACCTTTTGAAAGGCAAAACATCACTGACTCACAATACCTTGTTAGGTCTTTGACCTCGACCTCCAACGCTGCAGCAGCATTGAACACCCTCGCTCCATCGAGATGAACTGGAATACCCTGACTCGAAGCAAGCTTATGGAGCTTTTTCATGTCTTCTAAGGTATGTACTGTCCCTTCAGATGTGGCATTTTCTAGACATATTAATCCTGTAGTCGGAAAATGAACATTATTTCCCCTAATTAGGTTCTCAACTTCAGAAAATTTGAGTTTACCATCGACGGTTCCGGCTGTTCTTATCGTAACGCACGATAGCGCCGCTGCAGCGCCAACCTCTGCTTGGATGATGTGGCTGCAGTCTGCAGCAATAACCTCATCTCCCCTTTTTGTATGCGTCATAATGGCCACTTGATTACCCATGGTTCCACTTGCCACGAAAAGGGCGGCTTCTTTATTAACCATCCGCTCAGCTAAGGATTCTAACTTATTGACTGTTTCGTCTTCACCATAAACATCATCACCCACTTCAGCCTGAAACATAGCTAGTCTCATCTCATCGGTTGGTTGAGTTATGGTATCACTCCGTAAGTCGATATATCTGAGCATTAATTTCACCCCTATTCAATACAATCTTACGTTTATAACCGAGTTCTAAGATTGTATTAGTTTGATTATACCGTGACGACTATTTATATTCTGTAAAGTATGCTACAATTTCAATAAAATAATTTAATATTCTGAAAACTGTGAAGGGAGGTACAAACTTGAAAGAAGGTCTACTTTTAGAAAGTGAAATTTTTAGTCAACCTCGTTTTTTGAACTCTCCTTGGTTAGCTTGTAATATTGATTGGAGTGTTCTAAAACAAATTGGTATAAAAAAACTCTTTAAAAAGAATGCGATAATAAATTCCGATATTGAGCCATCACAATATATTTACTATATATCTCAAGGTAGGGTGCGTACCTCGGTTTTTACCGAAGCTGGCGAGGAAAAGATCATCATGGTAGTTGATGAAGGCAATATTATTGACATGCTTTCAGCCATCGATGATTTGCCTAATTATTTAGTATCAACCGCAGTGACAGAAAGTATCTTATACAGAGTCGAAAAAGAGGTTTTTCTTAAACTTGTCCATGAAGACATAGAAATTAGCAATAAAGTAATTTCAGATTTAACCAGTAAAATGAGAATTCTGATTACCCAGATTGAGGATTTAACGTTTATGACGTCGACTGCTCGAATTGCCAAATGCCTATATCGCCTATCTCACGAGTACGGGAGACCCTTCAATGATGGTATAAAATTAAACATAAAATTTACTCACCAGGAAATGGCGATTTATGCTGGAACTTGCAGGGTTACCGCTTCAAATATCTTGAAAAATATGGAGAAGGCTGGCATCATAAAAAGAAATGATGGATACGTAATCATTAAAGATATCATAATGCTTAAATACTATATAGAAAGCAATTACGGATGATACCGATCTGATAAGAACAAGATAGAATGCCCCTGTGGTTATAGATCTCCACTGGGGCGTTCTATGTTTTTGTTAACAAAGCCTGTCCATTTCAATCATTGAATAAAATAGTATAAGGCTTTTTTTACCAAATCCCCAATTTACTGTTTTTAAAGTGCAGTAGGGAGGCTACCAATCGGTAGCCTCCCTAAACGCCTAGCCTTATACTTGCTTCTACTTGGAAGTTCATCTTCTTTCATCTTAGCCAACCTATTATTTCTTTCCGATGTTCATAATCATCCCAAGCGCCATAATAACGCCGAAAATAATAAGGTAGAACAAGACTGCCTTGCCATGGGAATAACAGGCAGCAATCACCATGAAGACACAGGCGCAGATAGCCAGCGACGGCATGAGGAAACGTTTAAAACCGTTTAGAGACGTCTCTTTTACCATCATCATCATGAAGATGGGGATATACATCGCATAAATGGTTACGATGGGAAGTTCAGAACTATCAAAACTAAACGAACCGAACCAAGGGACCGCGGTTAGATTGGCGCCGAAGAAGTAAAGCAACCACATACCGCTCAGCAGCAGACCTAGAATCGAGGAATTTGTCGGCATATTGGTGTTAATATCAATACCTTTAAATACTTTTGGATTAGGACCCATATCTCGAGCTGCCAACGAGTAGAAACCGCGGGTGCAGCCCATCATCAAACCATTCAACGTTCCTAAGCAAGAAATGACAACGAATACGAACAGAATTGTACCACCTATGCTGGAGAATACCGTGGAAAACGCCAGCTTTGCTCCCGCTTCGCCGCCTTTCATCATAACGCTGTTACTAACAGCCCCAGCAAGTCCTAGATAATATAGGATGTATAATAACACAACAAACATGGTTCCAAAGGTAAGTGCCAAAGGCAGGTTTTTCTTGGCATCCTTCAGCTCAGCATTGATACTGGTGGCAATAATCCAGCCTTCGTAAGCGAAAGCCGTAGCAACAACAGCTGTAAAAAGCGGGTTGGCACTCGTCACATCTGCAATCGTACCACTCGTAAAGTTACTCACTAAAATGCCATTGCTTAGCCCGATGATAATCCCGACAACGGCCATCAGAACAAGCGGGACAATCTTAATGATCGTCGTAGAGACTTGGAACTGACCGGCTAGCTTTGGTGAAAGCGCGTTTAAAGCAAAGCTTCCAATCAGGAAAAAACCTGCAAGAGCCATTGCTTCACTGCCTACTATATTCCATCCCAGCAAGACACACGTGTATCGAGCAGAAACCCAGGCCAGGACAGAGGTTAGCGTTGGATAATAGATAGCAGCCATAAACCAACCAACAAAATAACCGTACTTACTGCCTAGAGCAACTTCAGCATAGTCAACAACACCATTCACTTTCTCATATCGAGTGGCCAGCGTTGCGAAAACATAAGCACAGACAATCATGATGATTCCGCCAATGCTCCAAGCCAAGATACCCTGAGGAAGATCACCTCCGGTAGCTTTTAATACCTTTTCCGCTTTGAAAAATACACCACTACCAATGACAATACCAATAACCATGGCTATCGCAGTTAATAGCCCATACTTTTTTTCCAGTCCGTTTTCCATCCTTAATTCTCCTCACTAGCTTATATTTCAAGAAACAAAACATTAATAAATGTACCATAATGTCCTGCAAAAATAAACCGCTAGTTTTGGAACTTCTTTTCTTTAACTAAATTGATGTGCTTTGACATAGTCTCCAGGGTTCGAGGATTGTTGATATTTTCTTCAAACTTTAATTATTACAGCATCCCCTTGGGCAAGTCCTCCGCAGATAGCGGCAGCCCCGTAGCCTCCGCCTAAACGCCTTAATTCATACGCCAGTGTACCTACGAGCCGAGCTCCGCTGGCTCCTACCGGATGCCCTATGGCAATAGCACCCCCGTTGGAGTTAAGCTTTTCTCTGATTTCTTTCACTTTTCCTTCATCAAAATCACCCAGAATTTTGCTGGATACCAGCGGTACAGCCGCAAAGGCTTCGTTAATTTCGATCCTTTTAAGATCGTCGACACTTAGATTTAACATCTTTAAGCCCTTTATGATGGCTTGGCCAGGTACTGTCGCGATGTACTTGGGTTTATCAGCCATACAGGCAATGGCAACTATTTCGGCCAAAGGGTGTAAACCTAACTCCCGCAGTTTACTTTCACTGATCAGAATTAATGCCGCCGCACCGTCGTTAAGACCAGGAGCATTACCTGCTGTCACAGTTGGACTCCCGTAAATAGGCAATAATTTTTTCAGACCTTCCAGCGTTGTATTCGCCTTGGGAAATTCGTCTTTGGCAAACACAAAAGTGTTATTTTTTTTATCTTTTGATTCGACTGGCATGATTTCTTCCTGGAATTTACCGGCTTTTTCTGCCTCTTGAAATCGTTGTTGACTGGTGAATGCCCAGACGTCTAAATCTTCTCTGCTCTCCCCATATTCGAGCCCAACTTCTCCGGCATCTACCGCCAACGGATTAAAATCTTTGTACTGCAAAGGGAAAATAGGATCTTCCAGCACAAAGTTTGCTAATTTCATACCCCAGCGCAAATTTCTGGCAATATGCGGAATTCTACTCATTACTTCGGCACCGCCGGCGATCACAATCTCCGCTTCCCGCAGGCGGATAGTATCATATCCTCTTCTGATAGCCTCTGTTGCGGAACAACAAGCTTTGTCAATCGTCGAAGACAGTACCCCTACAGGTAAACCTGCTTTAAGCAAGGCTTGACGTGCAATGACCGAGCCGGTAACGTCTTTGCACACGGACATTACGCAGCATCCCAAGTGTACCTCGTCAATCTGGTCTGGCTGAATATTATTGCGTTCAATAATTCCTTTGATCAGCATTCCTGCCAATGTATCAACTTCGATATCCTTCAAACTACCGCCAAAACTGCCAAAGGGTGTACGCATCGCATCCAGTATATAAACTTTTTCCGTCATAATGTTAAAATTCCCCCTCTGTTAGAGCCCCATCCCCCTGCTAACGATGAGTTTCATCACTTCAGACGTGCCGGCATAAATGGTATCGACGCGCGCATCCGTCCAAAGACGGGAAATCTCATAGCGATATCCCTTTTGGTTTTAACATAGAACGCCGAATCCCTTATTAGGCAAAGAATTCAGCGTCTTTACTTTCAGACTCCGGGTGAAATAATAGAGCCCTAAAGAGTTATTTCTCCAACGTATACCAACTGGTTATGTTGGGAATATGTTTTAGAGCCACCTCCGTAACCTTACTCATGGTCTCATTGACAAATTGCATTTCTGCCTCAGAGAGCTGTTCAAGTTTTATATATTCCTTGTTTTCCCACCAGTCATCTTTGGTTTTGACCACTGGATTTGATCCTCCCGGGAAGGCAAGCCAGTGAATTGGCGAACTCTTAAGAAAGGACTGCTTATGTTTTTCCAGAGGAGAAGAATCCCTGTTCTGCTTACGGCTAAAGTATATTAGTTCACCAGGAGGTCCGATAAGCACTGCTGTCCTAGCGGTGCAATCGGGCATATAGCCTACACTGGCGCAGACCGCTCCAATAGTAGCCATGGGCCGTGAATCCATTCGATATTGGTTCGCAGCCGCACAAGCATAGTCACAAGCTGCAGCCCAGTCCATCATCTTCCAGTGACAAGATGGACCTCCCCAAAGTGCTCCCATGCTTCCATTATCTTTAGCCCATTGGTTGAACGTGGCACACGATTCGAACCCGCAGGCTCCACAATCCCATGCTAACTCTGAACGGTCTAGTTTGGCTCCGATGAGCAGGCATACTAAAGGTGCCCGTTTTTCGCGAAAGTACTTCATGGTTTCATAATCAAACGCCATGACAGGTGAAATTGGGGCAATGCTGCCTGCTAACTCGATAAGCGGATCCAGATCGTCATCTGTAATGATTTCGGTCTGGATCTCTAGTACACCCGTAAGCTGTGGGGAACGATAAGCTGCGGCTGCCGCTAACTTGGTAACCTCCAAGACCGCTTCTCGTGCTGCCTGTTTGCCATCTAGTCTCATACTACTCCTCCTTTCCTTTTTTAGGGAATTGAACCCGATAGTCAAAATTAATTCCCGAGGCTGTTTGCCGAGTAACTGAAAAGTTCTTACGAGTGCTGTCAATCATCTTATCCATGTTTACAAGGTGATAGTCGATATTAATATCTTGATAAGAGTTCTTGGCTAGGGTTGCCATGGGAATACCGATGACTATGGCAGCCTTGGGACAGTATCCCAATTTCTGTCCGGCCAGACCGACGCTCATAAATGGTTTTGCATCCACCAGTAGGCTCTGGGCCATCCAGACGGCCGAACCCCAAGCATAACCAAGATCGTTTACCCTACAGGCACATAAGGGTCCTTTGATGGGCGTGCTACTTCTTTTGTCAGTGATGTCAATCAGCCCACCCTTAGTTTCACGCCTTTCATACAGAAAGGAACATCCTTGAGAACCGCCACAAAGCCCGCAATCTGCATCTAGTGGTGTTTCGTGGGCACGGTTGTTTCCCAGGAAGAGAATAACGTCTGATTCACGAACCATTACTGCTTCATTAAGAAACCTTTTTTTCCATGCAGCATTAAGATAAGCAAGTTCTTCCATCTTGAGGGCTACTTTTTCAAGTTCTTCCTGCCCATACACTAGATGTGCCCCAACTTGAGATACTCCTCCGGCAACAGGTGCAGTAAAGGCCGCATTCATACATAGCTTGGCGGCTAATATTGTAGCTTCTCTTCTCCGAGTATCTTGAGGAGAATGACGAGGCCACTCCTCGACATACTCCTCCCCTCGTAATAAATCGAATCTCTCCATGATTTCCCCTCCCGTAATTGAACGTCCCATGAGTACTAAATCATCGTTGAGAACCTGATTCGCTTATCTACTTCGTTAAGAGATGTACACACATGATGGCTGCATCACCTCCAATACTCCCGCCACCATTTTGAACGAGTCCCACTCTAGGTGAATTGACCTGTCTGGGACCCGCTTGACGACGTAATTGGATAACCGCCTCATGGATCATGGCTAAGCCGGTGGCTCCGACCGGATGCCCTTTTGACTCTAAACCTCCACTGGTGTTGATCGGAATGGTACCATTTATTTGCGTTTTGCCTTCCTCAAGATAGCGCGGAGCCTCACCTTTCTGACAAAACCCTAATTCTTCAAAATAGATAAACTCGGCAGGTGAAAAGGCATTATGAATTTCTGCAAAATCCACGTCCTCCGGTCCAATCCCAGCCATCTCAAAAGCTTCTCTTGCAGCCAACTGCGTAGCAGTCGGCATATTACGATTAAGACCGATTTCTGGATATCCACCAGAGGTCATACCAATTCCGGCAATCATAACCGAATTCGCCTTGTATTGAGCAGCAACTCTTTCGGAACATAAGATTGCAGCAGCAGCGCCATCGCCAATTGGGGAACACATGTAAAGAGTTATAGGGGAAGCAACCATTTTTGAATTGAGCACTTCCTCTACTGTCAATTCCTGTTGAATCTGAGCGTAAGGATTTAAACAACCGTTCTTATGATTCTTGACAGTAATCTTCGCGAACTGCTCTTTGGTGCACCCTGTCTCGAACATATACCGTTTCGCTTCCATCGCATAAAGCCCAGGCAAGAAAGCTCCCATGTTACCCTCAATTTCCAGATCAGTAGCGGAAGCAAGGGCTCTATTGACCTTGGCAGTGTCATTAATATACAGTTTTTCAAAGCCTACCGCCAAGGCAACATCGTAAAGCCCAGAAGCGATAGCTAACCACGCCTCGCGAAAAGCGGTTGATGAAGAACCGCAGGCATTGGGAGTATTAATAATTGGTATCCCCGCAAATCCGATATCCTTCATCACCACCTGACCTCTGACATCTTCCTGACCCGAAAGTAAGCCCTCCATCGAATTTCCGCAATAGATTACTTGTATATCCCGAGGACTCACCCCGGCATCCTTAATTGCCTTCCATGTGGCCTCCCGTGCTAGGTCTTTAATGCTTCTGTTAGACTGTTTTCCAAATTTTGTCATACCCACACCCATGACTACCGCTTGTCTAGCGAGCTTATTCATACCTTTATCCTTCCTGCTCCTTTGATCCAATCGTAAGACTCCCACTTCTTCAAGTGGGAGTGGGTC
>LADV01000155.1 GCA_000961805.1 Peptococcaceae bacterium BRH_c23
TATTACGAGGACTATTATACCAATAATATTTAGGCTGATTGTTAGGATTCATCGGACTGTACCACGATCCACTTACATCAGGGTTAGCTGGTTGCCTTACATCCGGGTTAAGTTGAGCTTGGTACGGACTAGCAGTAGGGGCTAGCAGCCAAGGACTGGGTGCTGCAAATGCTCTTGATAGAAAAAAACCTGTAACAAATAGAGCAATAACAATAAATATCAATAATGCCTTCTTCTTCATTGTAGTCCCTCCATTTTTAATTCATAATATAGATTCTACCTTAAGAGAATTACATGAAGTTGACGGATTTTTAACATTTTTGTTAAAATACCCTGTCCAAGTTCGGGTATAAAAAACCAAACGAGAAGACGGGCGATATGTTAGGCCTTCTCGTTTGGTTTATGCGTACTGAGATTAATCAGTAGATTTTTCATTCATGACCAGATTGGCTACCAGACCTATGATTCCCAACCATATTAGTATTATGGTTTTCGTTGTGATTAGTGTTATAACCATTTCCGTTCATACTATTTGTGCTTTTACTCGTACTGGCAGATAGATCCACCAGAGCTCATATTTGATGCCATCCGTACTGATCGTATACACTGTTACCTTGTTTCCGCAGACTTTAAACTCAGTACAACAATCTGTGCAGAAATACTGATCCTTGCCGATAATTCTTACCGCTCGGCTCCGACACTGAATGCATTGTGTTTGTTTCTCGAAGGAGCCCCTGATTCGTTTTACTTGATGCGCAATCTTAACTTTTTCCGACTTGGCTTTTTCGCCCATCTTTTCACCTTCTCCCTTTAAATTCGGTGAACATATTCCATAAGCACCGTAAAAATACGTACTTTCAGATACGAACATGTCTGTTCTGCAACATCAATGGCAAACACATCTCTCTACGGGCATAACGCCCAAAATTCACGTTAGTTCCTGACCTGAATCCAAGACGCCCTTTAATGCAGCCAGCGCGACCTCAAGCTGGGCATCGTCTGGCTCTCTTGTGGTTAATTTTTGTAATAACAAACCTGGAACAATCAGCCAACGAAACCACGGTGATTCTATATGCCGTGAAGAGAATTTCAGGATCTCATAAGCTATCCCCGCAACTAAAGGCATAAGAAGCATGCGGGAAAGTAAGCGCCACCATAAGGGATGCAATCCTACAAAAGCGAACACAAAGATACTTACAACAACCACAATTAAAAGGAAACTTGTCCCGCAACGCGGATGCAACCTGGAAAACCGACGCGCATTTTCTGCCGTCAGCTCTTCCCCTGCTTCATAGGTGAAAATTGCTTTATGCTCTGCCCCATGATATTGAAAAACCCGCTGGATATCTTTGAGCCGAGAAATTACCAAGATGTAGAGGAAAAACACAACGAGTCGTATTGCCCCCTCCAAAAGATTCTGCCACACGACCCCAGAAATCTTTCCTCGAAGCAAATGGGCCATTCCTGTAGGCAATCCGACAAAAAGCAGAAGACCTAGGCCAAAAGCTAACCCTATGGTCAACGCTAATTCCCAAAACCCAAGTTCTGTTTCACCACTCTTTTCTCCGCCCTCTTCCCCTTCCATTGAACGGCCAGCTGAAAAGGTTAAGGCCCGCGTTCCTACAATCAGAGAGTCCACTAGTGCTACAAACCCTCGAAGCAAGGGTAATTTAAAAATAGGTTTTCTCGCCCATGCATTAATCTCCAGGCGCGTAACCTCAATCTCGCCATTTGGTAACCTGACCGCAATAGCACTCTCACGAGGTCCACGCATCATTACCCCTTCTATAACGGCTTGACCGCCATATTGGACCGGCCTACCCATCTCTCGTCCTCCTCATCTCTGAATAGACTCTAGGCAATCGCCGAGCCTGTTGGGACAAAGGTTTCCTGACCCAACCTTGTAGATTCAACCCTTGGTACACCAAGGACTTGTTGACTAACTTGAACGTAATTTTTATAGTTGGCTTTTATATCATCGACTATTTTTTTCTCCTCAGAGTTAATCTTCAATTGGTTCGCTTGTTCGAGGGCATCATTTATCTTCTGATCAATTGCTTCCATCTTGTTCCTATTCTTAGAGTCTTGAGTCACTATATAGCTCAACTCGGACATCCAGCGTTCCGCCAGACAATGATGATTCAACTGCATAAGTCCCCTACCTTTTTTCCTAAAAGGATTTACCCTCTCCTTTCAATGTTGTTAAGCAAAGTATAGAGTTTTCATTTTACGCCCACATCACAGATTCTTAACATTTTTGTGAAATAGTCTCTAATTTGATATCTCATGGTTATCGACAAGCCCATATGACCATGATTTTAGTTCACAAAGTTAGAATTTTCCTCTATTTCGTTATCTATATTCAGAAGTACGATCAACAATTTTTTCGATTCTAGTTTATTGTTCTATTTTCCTACCGTCTTAAGTGAAAAAGTAGGACAGGCGCTTATTGTAAGCCTTTGTCCTACTCTAGCCTCATCTTTTTACCAGCCATGTTACCGAACATATTAATGGTTCGATCCCTTTAGTATGATTAAATTTCAGGATTGACCTTTTCCTAGCACCTTGCTTTTGGCTAATCCGTTTTCATTAAACGCATTGCGTCCATTACCAAACTATATTTCTTAAATTTAACTGGGCTGACTCAAATTGACTCAGCCCAGTTAAACAATTCAGTAGATTTTACCATCCATGTCCGGTTCGGCTACCAGACCCACCCATATTGGTATTACGGCTCTCGTTATGATTAGAGTTATAACCATTTCTGTTCATAGTATTTGTGCTTTTACTCGTGCTAGATGGTTGAGCAGTTTGGCTCGGTTGTGTGTTATGCCATTGCTGGTCTTGTTGGGAATTCATATTAGAATGCCATTGTAGGTCATCATTGCAGAAATATTGACTGTTTTGTCCCGTAGTTACAGGTGCGGGGGTGACAGTTGCAACTGGGTCGGTTACAGGAGTGGTGGTTGCAGCTGGATCAGTTGCAGGAGTAGTGGTTGCAGCTGGGTCGGTTGCAGGAGTAGTGGTTGCAGCTGGGTCGGTTGCAGGAGTAGTGGTTGCAGCTGGGTCGGTTGCTGGAGTAGTGGTTGCAGCTGGGTCGGTTGCAGGAGCAGTGGTTGCAGCTGGGTCGGTTGCAGGAGTAGTGGTTGCAGCTGGGTCGGTTGCTGGGGCAACGGTTGTAGCTGGGTCGGTTGCAGGGGCAACAGTTGTAGCTGGGTCGGTTGCAGGGGCAACAGTTGTAGCTGGGTCAGTTGTAGGGGTGACGGTTGCAGCTGGGTCGGTTACAGGGGTAACAGTTGCAGTTGGATCGGTTGCTGGGATGACGATTGCACTAGGAGTAGTTGTTGTTACAGTTGCAGTAGTGCTAGGGTCCACAGACGTTGCTGATGTAGCAGCACTCACTGCTGCAACCGCTCCCATTATCAGCCCAAGAGATAATGTACTTACCATTAACGTATTTTTTAAACTTTTCATCAAAATCATCCTTCCTTAAACTAATTACTAAAATCCATAAAAACTACAATGGCGCTTGCTTTTTTGACCTTGCTTTGTTTGATTCTTTTCCAATGACCACCCCCTGTCTTCTTCAGTAAGTTATTCGCAACAGTTTGTGCTTTTTTGAGGGTAGTTATTAAAAAATAGTAAGTAAAAGTATGTAATGTTTTCCCCAATCTCGTATTTTACTAATTTTCAACGTAAGAAAAACTTCTATTAAATGGAGGGGAGCAGTATTTCTACCCGAACCCCTCCATCCCTTCGATTCGTAGTGGATATCTTCCCCCCGTGCTGATCAAGGATGCTGTGCACAACAGATAACCCCAACCCTGTACCTTTTTCCTTCGTCGTAAAAAATGGGTCATAAATATAGGGCATGACATCCAGCGAGATACCTGGTCCCTCGTCACTGACGGCGAATCCTACAAAGCCAACTTGTCGAACTCCTTCTAGCAGAATCACACCGCCTTCCCCCTGGGCATCGATTGCATTGAGTAAAATATTTAGGATCACTTGCTTAATCTGATCCGGATCCACCACAACCTCTTGCTCGCCAACCTGACTTGGTGCCTGTTTCAACTCAATGTGATGTTGTCTCAGGGCAGGCCGGATCAAGGTAACTACTTCGTCCAAGAGTTTCCCTAACGGAATCCCCCCACGCACAAGCTCTTTAGGACGGGCAAAGAACAGAAACTCGCTCACCAAGCGATTTAACCGTTCAGACTCTTCAATAAGTACTCTACAATATTCTGAAACAACCCCATCGTCACTTTTTTCCTGCGCCATTAGTTGGATGCTCACTTTCATGATCCCCAAGGGATTGCGTATTTCATGAGCCAACCCGGCACTCATATGCCCCAGTGCCGTTAAGCGTTCCGTTTGCCGGATCTCACCCTCCAATCGTTCACGTTCCTGCCCTTCTTGCTTTAACTTTTCTACCAACTGCGTCTGAACTAGCAAAGCGAGCTGATGTTTGCGTGATGCCTTTCGTTCCTGTTCAATCAAGAATCCTGTTAACCAGCCGATTCCGTTAATTAAGCCGATTTCCACCCACTGCATATACATGGCAGATGGCGCCATTGCCTGGAGATATATCATCAACGGTAGGATGAGGACCGTAATGACCAAGCTGGATATTATCCCCCCAGCAGGGCCAAAACGCATGGCAGCATAAATCACCGGGAGGTAGTACGCGAATTGCAGTAGAATGTGATAATTCATTTCGTAATGGTAATTCGTGTAGTGAATGGCCGTCAAAATCACCACAACAAGCCCAATCGCGATAAGGTCAAAGAGAGTCCGAGTACGATTTTGTGCAGGAGGCTCATGATTTAGCAAAAGAAGATCTCCCTCTCTATCCTTTTATCCACCCTAAACACCCCATAAAAATCTATTCCTATTTTAAACACCTACAAGAGTAGGACAGGCGTCCATTGTAAGCCGCCTGCCCTGAATCGTTAAAATAATTCGCTCTTTAAAAAACTCGCCGGGCACCAACATAAACGGATTTCCAGTACGGTCCAATCACATAAACCGTAACCCCTTTAGACGACGAAGCATTGATAAATTGCCCATCGCCGAGATAAATTCCGTCATGACTTACTACACCGTCACCAGTAAACGAGAAAAAAACTAAATCTCCAGGTTGAAGGTCTTCAAAAGCAACCTGGCTCCCTGCCGTATATTGATCACGTGAAACCCGTGGTAATGTGATTCCGTTTTGGGCAAACACATATTGAATATACCCCGAACAATCAAATCCAGTTTGAGGTGAAGTCCCACCCCATAGATACTTAACTCCAAGATATTGTTTTGCAGTAGCGATAATGGAATCGACTTTATTCTGACGCTGCTTTACTAAATAAGCCTCATTGAGCGACTTTATGGTCAATGGTCCAACGATTCCATCGCCCACCAAACTATGTGCCTGTTGAAAATTTATCACGCCCTGTTTTGTTTTACTTCCAAAGATACCATCCACTTTCCCTACATTAAACCCCATATCATTAAGTATTGTCTGTAGCTCTACGACATCTGCCCCCGTGGATCCTACCTTAAGTAAAACATTCCCCAGCGCTGCCTGGGCAGGAGTTGACAACGAAAGTGAAAAAATTATTAAAAAGAGTACAAGGATAATTTTGTTCTTCATTCTTCTGTTCCATCCTTTCAAGATTAACATCTCACAGGTAACGGAATCTTTGAAAGAAACTGGTATAACTAATTAATTACATTTCCGGTTTATATTATTAAAATGATTCATGGCACCACTGTTACAGTAGCAATTCTTTTTTCCTCTTTTGATATTCTTTCAAATCAATCTCACCACAGGCATAACGTCCAAGTAAGACATCTAAGGCCTTATCTTGTTCGATAATTCGACGTATAAGAATCCGAGAAGCTATCCGCCGAAATATATTTATAATTAAGGCAATCAATACTATCCAAAAAAGTAATTGGATTGCCATCCCTAGTATCCCCATCCCCCAAAATCCGCCAGCATAAAATGAGCCCCAACCGCCAAGCATAACTCACTCCTCCTTTCCGTGAACTTTCCATCAAAACATCCACAATAAAGCAAGGTCTCTTTCAACGTTGTTAAGCTAAGTATAGAGGTTTCATTTTACGCCCACGTCACATATTCTTAACATTTTTGTTAACGTAGCCTGCTGGGCTGTCAAAACTGCAACTAGATAGATTACCTGCGTACAGCCGTCAATTGCATTAGAATCTCTTTAAAGGGTTTGTTTAATGTGAGTTTTCTCGGGTTATATTAATTAGCTGACCAGTTAAACCCATAAATGAGTGAACAGGCGCCTATTGCAAACCGCCTGCCCTACTCTAACCTCATTTCTTTACCAACCCATGTTACCAGACCAGTTACCGGACATTCGGTCTCCATCCCAGCAATTTCCATTGTATCCGTTGTATCCATTGTTATAATTTTGCGTCGGTTGCTTGGGAGCAGTTTGTTGCCTTTGTTGAGTCACTTTGTTAGTACTAGGAGGAGCGACCGGGGTAGCAACCGGAGGAGCGACTGGCGTAGCGACTGGCGTAGCAACCGGGGTAGCACTGGTATTCGTGTTCATAACCATTGGATTAGGATCATTTTTAATCCAGTCAGCTATTTGTTGCTGATAGTTCGTGGAAGTGGCAGCACCGGCTACACCGACTGCACCAACTATTAAACCAAGTGATAAGGCACTTACCAAGAATGTGTTTTTAATGTTTTTCATAAATAATCATCCTTCCTTTTTAAACCTTTTATCACGATAATGTTTTAAATCAGTATCATCGCTTAACTTGCAAACTTATGTTAACCACTCTCTTCTTTCTTTTGACCACCCCCTGTTTTCATTCAGTTATTCGTTAAGGGAGAATACTTTTTGAGGGGTAGGTCAAAAAGTATTTTACATTTCCGGCCTTACCTGTATACCGTTATTGGAATGATTCCGATCTAGTGTTCTTACTATATCTGCTCTGCAGCATCTATGTTGGTATTGGCAGTATCCACCTGAACCTTGCAATTTAACAAATGCGATTTTCTTGAAAGGCGAGCTGTTTGGTTTTGCTGTTTTGGTTTGACCACCATAAACGTATAAAAAATAGGACAGGTACTTATTGTAAGCCACCTATCCTACTCCAACGTCATCCTTTACCAACCCCCGTTGCCGTAATATCCACAACCGTAGCCGTTACCGTAATAACCGCAACCATAGCCATACCCGTTACCGTAGCCGTTACCATAGCCATTTGGATTTGATTGATTCGGTACCGGCGGTTGAGGAGTTGGTTGAGTTGGTACCAACGGTTGAGGAGCAGTTTGTTGTATACTGCCTTGCGGTGATTGATTTTGGTTACCACTATTTTGGGTCGCGTTTGTGTCAGCTGTCGTTGCAACTGATGTACTGACTGGCGTTGCAACTGGTGCACTGACTGTTGTTGCTACCGGTGTACTATCTATCGTTGCTACTGGTATACTATCTATCGTTGCAACTGGTGTACTGACTGTCGTTGCAGAAGCGGCAGTAGCATTAGTAATGTTGGAGGTGGCAGCACTGACCAAACCGACTGCACCAACCATTAAGCCAAGTGATAAGGCACTTACCAAAAATGTGTTTTTAATGTTTTTCATGTAAAAATCACCCTTCCTTTTTAAACCTTTGATTACAACAATGTTATAATTCGTATCATCGCTTAACTTGCAGACTTATGTAAACACTCACTTCTTTCTTTTGACCACCCCCTGTTTTCATTCAGTTATTCGTTAAGGGAGAATATTTTTTGAGGGGTAGGTCATTGTTACCGTAGCAATTCTTTTTTTCGCTTTTGATATTCTTCCAAATCAATCTCACCACGGGCATAACGTTCATTCAAAACATCCAAAGCCGGATCTTGTCCGGTAAACCCTCGTGTATGAACCCGAGAACCTATCCTCCGAAATAAGTATATAATTAATGCTATTAATACTATCCAAAAAAGCAATTGGATTCCCATCCCAAGTATCCCCATTCCCCAAAATCCGCCGCTATAAAATGAGCCACAGCCCCAACCGCCAAACATAAATCACTCCTCCTTTCCGTAAACTTTCCATTTAATTGCCAAAACAATGTTTTCCTTTTAACATTGTTAAATATAGTATAAAGTTATTATTTTACGCCCACGTCACAGACTTTTAACATTTTTGTTAAAGTAGTCTGCTAAGGCATGAACTACTTGTAGAATTACCTCAGCCCTGGAATGTTGGCTTTGGCGGCGAAACATCTGAACCTTGTAAATTCAACAAAATGCAACTTTCTTGTAGGGTGCTTGAGGTTTTGATTTGCTCTCCATAAACACATAAAATTGGACAGGCCCCCATTGTAAGCAGCCTGTCCTACTCAAACCTTATCTCTTTACCAATCCATGTTCCCAGACCCAGACCAGTTGCCGGACATCTGGTTCCCAGTCCAGCTATTTCTATTGGATCCATTGGTATTTACACTACCGTCTTTTTGCGCATTTTGCCATTGTTGCTGCATTACTGCTTGATTTTGTGGACTTACACCATATTGCTGCATCATTTGTTGATCTATCTGGACACAGTTATTGATCATTTGGTTATAGAGATCGTTTTGGCTTGCAACCGGGGTAGTAGCCTGTGGAGTAGCTGCCGGAGTAGCTGCTGGAGTTGCTGCCGGAGTTGCTGCTGGAGTTGCTGCTGGAGTTGCTGCTGGAGT
>LADV01000100.1 GCA_000961805.1 Peptococcaceae bacterium BRH_c23
GAGGTGAGCATCGGGAAAGATGGTACATTTAAGTTGTTTCAATTCCTTATAGGCAGGCTACGGACCGGTAGTGATGGCAGAAAGATATTTGGGTTAGACAGTTTCAATTCCTTATAGGCAGGCTACGGACGTCAAAAAGAAGTTTAATCAAGTATGAATTTGTTAAAAGTTTCAATTCCTTATAGGCAGGCTACGGACAGCGGCCCCCTTGCCACAGGGAGCCACCGAAGAAAGTTTCAATTCCTTATAGGCAGGCTACGGACTGTTGCATCTCTTAGATTGTCGTGAAACCCTACTTCAAGTTTCAATTCCTTATAGGCAGGCTACGGACGGAACAATACTTAACTGAACTAGGATTCAATACAGAGTTTCAATTCCTTATAGGCAGGCTACGGACGGAGAAACCATTAGAGCAAGATCACTTTTTGGCATGTTTCAATTCCTTATAGGCAGGCTACGGACATTATTTTTGAGACGCTAGGAATCTATGTTATTGCTGGTTTCAATTCCTTATAGGCAGGCTACGGACGAAGCGGCCCCCTTGCCACAGGGAGCCACCGAAGAAAGTTTCAATTCCTTATAGGCAGGCTACGGACGATAGAGCTTGATTAAGAAACACTGAGTAATTCACAGTTTCAATTCCTTATAGGCAGGCTACGGACCTGGGACAGCGGCATTTAACCTTGGAGTCAAAAGATTAGTTTCAATTCCTTATAGGCAGGCTACGGACGAAGAAGATAGTTAAGGGGGTAATCTCCATAGTAATGAGTTTCAATTCCTTATAGGCAGGCTACGGACTCATGTGTTTTCCTCCTTTTTATTTTGTGTTGACGGTTTCAATTCCTTATAGGCAGGCTACGGACGTAAAAGAGTACGAGATTAAGAACGGTTGGAAATAGTTTCAATTCCTTATAGGCAGGCTACGGACCTTGTTTACTTACGTGATGCGCAACTACATTATCTCTGGTTTCAATTCCTTATAGGCAGGCTACGGACCCGTGTTGATTAGTCATGATTTTCCTCCTTCGTTGGTTTCAATTCCTTATAGGCAGGCTACGGACTGAATAATTAAAGGTTGTTGCCGGGAATTTTTCAGGTTTCAATTCCTTATAGGCAGGCTACGGACGAGAGATTTTAGCGAATTAGAAAAGGCTATTCCCGAGTTTCAATTCCTTATAGGCAGGCTACGGACAAGCCTGAGCCTGTTCGAGGGTTTCTTCCATGCGAATGGTTTCAATTCCTTATAGGCAGGCTACGGACGAGCCATCAGAGTAATGCAAATATCTGCATGAGTCCGAGTTTCAATTCCTTATAGGCAGGCTACGGACGGAGCGGAAATATCATATCTTCCGCAATCTCCTTGCAGTTTCAATTCCTTATAGGCAGGCTACGGACCATGCAGGAGCATTGGTCCATCGTAGCTGTTAAATTGTTTCAATTCCTTATAGGCAGGCTACGGACGGTTGCAGGAAAAAGCAGAAAAGCAAAAGTGCACAGGTTTCAATTCCTTATAGGCAGGCTACGGACTAGCAGCCACACGGCAATGATAGCAATCAAGAGGAAGTTTCAATTCCTTATAGGCAGGCTACGGACACCAGCAGCGGTTTCAAAGTTCATTGCAATTTTACGGGTTTCAATTCCTTATAGGCAGGCTACGGACCCATTTTTGGCCCAAAAATAATGAGTTTCCCGGGACCAACAAATATAGTTTAACAACCCCATAACTGGGAAACCGCATAGGTAGGACTTATCACTGTCGTCGATCTCCAAGGGTTTTTACTTTATTGTACATCGACGACATCACAAAGAATGCGGTTCCTTACCCTTTCTCTAAATAATAAGCTCTTCTCCACCTTTACGCAAGCCCATAATTTCTCGATCCGTATACTTAGTCGTACGAGATGTGTAGATAATCACTGAATCATGGTCAGACTCAATAATTCGTTCCAATTCCATTTTTAATTTCTTCAGATTGCTTTCACTGATATCTCCCTCTAAAACCGAATTTTGTACCCAGTTTAAATACTTTCGGCAACGTTTAAGCACTTTATTAACGCGCTTTTCTCCGACATCGTATACTACGATCACAAACATAGCGTTTCCTCCGTTTTAACACTTAGCCATTTTCAATTACCACTGAGTAACAAAAGGCTCATAATCTTTTTCCCCCATTAAATGCTTCTCCAGCTTATACAGTTCTAAGCGCAATAATCGTCGGTAAGAAACGGGTGATCCAATCTCTCTGTGATTAATCGTTGTCTTTAACCGATTTTCCAGCTCCTCAACAAACACCCTCCGACCTTGTTCTTTGAGTATTAACCCACCCCCCTCTTTTTTGAAATCCTTCTTACTGATCATTTTCTTGCCAATCACAGAAAAAATGACGCGATCCACAATGATCGGCTTAAAGATTTCCGCTACATCTAAATTGAGTGTAAACCGTCTAAAATTTGTCGTATGCAAATAACCAATACGTGGATCAAGATGGGTCCGATAAATTTCACTAAGGACTGTAGAATACATGATCGTATTGCCAAAACTAATCAATGTGTTGATCTCGTTTTTTGGAGGCCTCCTAGAACGACCATCGAAGATAAAGTCTTCTTGCCCATGGATCGCGTCAAACGCCCGATAATATTGGTCCCGAATATTCCCTTCGATGGCCATAAGTACAGATATATCTGCTGATGAGCTAATTTTTTCTGCCAATCTTTCGATCTCACTCAGTTGCTCCCCAACATCTTTACTACGATTGGCATAATATTTTAGGACCTGGCGAATATTGCGCTCGGCCCCAGTCACAAACTGTCGGGCAATGTGCAGTCGGGATTCCGGTTTAAGATAATGCTCCGCTTGTCGCAGGATCATATAACCCGAGTTATAGTGTTCTCTAGGATAAAACGTGCCTGTGTAATACCCGTAATGATTATAGTAATGGATTATAATTTCCTTCTGCGTACAAAACTCCAAAAAGCGCTTATTCAGGTCAACCTCACCAAAAACCATCAGTTCCGACGTGTCCTCCACCGGAATAAATTTACGATCCCCTTCTTCACTCTCAAAGAAGATGGTGTTATCTTTGCGGTGCAATTGTCCATTTGAAAAAATATAGAGCGTTTTTTTCAAAGGTTTCCCCTCGATTCTATCTAAAATAACTCTTGTTACGCCCAGCAGAATTCTTTATAAGCACAATTTCTACATAAGGGAATTTTCCGAAGAAGTGGAGGAGTATCTTGCTGTGCGATACTCTCAATTTCCAACGCCGCCACATCCAATTCATGTTCCAGCTCTGGCGTCAACTCAACTTCTTCTTTCCGTTTCTCTTTAGGAAATAACAATTCTCCTTTCGCGTCAATTCCTCGGTCTTTTAGTTCTCTAAGATAAAAGGCCAGTTGCATGCGTGCACTTTGAAGGTATTTGGAACTTTTCTTCACTTCTCCGATGACCAATTTGTCCCTGTCTTGACGCACAATGTCCAGTTTGATATGTCCGATCGATATCTCCTTTTGCTTATCTCGATTATAAGTGTTCTCATGAATAAACCGCCCTAAATCCATATTGCCATCATCTTGATCAGCATTAATCTGATGCACCATTAACCATACCTCACGCGGACAGCAATAATAATACCAGATAAGGGTTCCCGTTAAGTTAAATTCGTTCTCACTAAGCACTTCAACCCTCCTCTCCTCAAGTAGCTATCCAATACAACGATCAAGACACCATCATAATATCATCGTTTTTCCTTCAACATTTAAGCCACCTGCTGGTGCATAATATCCTGATCTTAGAATCCATAGCTCTCCAGGGTGTTCATTGGCAATCTGCCGTGGGCTAAACCCCGGTTTAGCAAAAACATGAATGGAAACCATCGCAATCCGTCCTGCTAAAGCCCGCCTCGCTTCGCGCCGCTCCCACCGATCCTCCACCTGACTTGCTTGAGTCAGATCCTCTAACAATTCGGGATCTTCCTCACTCACGAGGAACGTAAACTGTTGCCGTTCTTTTCCTCGCAATAGTTCTCTGACCGGGTCATCCTCCAACCAACGCATATACCTTTCCAAATGCTCTTTGCCCGTATCCTTCTTTTTAGATAGTTCAGCAAAATAGCGTTCTGCTAACAACAATACATTTTCTTCTTGAACTTCGTCTTTATCTTGGAGTAGAGAGCGCGTCACTTGTAAATGAATCGCATCATAGATCATCTCAGAGTAGCGACGCTCATTCTCATTAACAATATCAAAAATTTCCACGGTTCCACGCGAACCTTTCCCTTCCCGATTACAGCGGCCGGCTATTTGAATCAAACTATCGAGAGGAGCAAAATCGCGTAGGACTAAGTCTAGATCAATATCCACCCCGGCTTCAATGGACTGGGTCGAGACCACAATACACGGGTACCCTTTTTTAATCTCATCCACAATAACGAGTCGATCTTTAGGGGTCACATCGGCACTAATAAAGAAGAGCTTCATTCCTTCTTCAACGTCAATCCAGCTCTCCTTGATTTCCTGCCAAACCTTTCGGGCACTCCCCCGCGTATTCAAGGTGATCAAAACCCGTTTGTGTTCACTGATCCAATCAGGCAGACGCTCTACCATCAATTCACAGAAGGCGTCCAAGCTTATCGTTTCTTCCAAGCTAAATACCAGCTTGTACCTAGCAAAAGCAGAGAAATACGCCGGATAGTCTTTTACTAAAGGAGTGTGCTGGGAAACAAACGAAGGCAGAGTTGCCGACATCAAGAGCAGTTTGCTGCTCCCTAGACTCATTAAGCCCTGAAACACTCGATCAAGAGGTTGCCAGAGTTGGCAGGGCAATGATTGTACTTCATCCATAATAATCAGCGCATCACAAAGATGATGGAAACGCATTTGGTAGCGAGCCTTCGGATCCATTAAACTCATCAGAAACTGATCGTAGGTCGTTATAATTAGTTCACTTCGCCAAGTGTCCACGAAAAATCGTTCATCTTTCACTTCCATGTCCTGAGCATAGCTCCGATCCGATAAAGAGTGACTGGTCAAGAGCCAACGACCATCCTTCTCGACTCCTCCGATGGCTAATAGTTTGGCATACTCTTTGGCGGTTTGATCAATCACCGATAGAAATGGCAGTACGACAATAATCTTCGGTGGATTTTCTGCTCTTCTGCGGATTTTCTCCTGCATTTTAAGTGCCCAGGTCGCTGCCAATAACGTCTTACCACATCCTGTAGGAGCCGTTAAGCTAAAAATGCGGTCTTCAAATTTTCCCTCAATCGAAAGCTTAACCTCCTCCCTCATTTTTCTACGCAATTGATTGGTCAGTGACTCCAGGTCCTGAGGCAGATCCTTTTCCTTATTCTGATCCTCAAAGTTTCTAATCCGCTGTTCAACCCATTGCGCATCCCACTGTTGAATCTCTCGTTTAAGATAGTTTTCCGGATTTGAGACAGCCAGCAGAGCCTTGTCCGCCTCTAGTAGCATGGAGAATAACAGTTGAATCTTTAAACGATAAGCCACTGCTTCCTCTTCAGTCAGCTTTTGGACAGTTTTAATTAATACCTCATTCATATAACGTTTCATCTTTATAACATAACTTGCAGGGTCATCACGAATCCGCTCCCAATCCTTGGTCACGGGAAGGCCCGTTTGACGTTCCAACTCGACAAAGTCCAAGTTAGTTAGTTGCTTCTTAAGCACCCTGACACTCTCTCCACCGGCAAAGTTATTTATGTCCCGATCGGAGCAGGATACTGCTCCGATCTTGCGTTCTGGGATTGTCGGTAGGGCGGTATGATGACCCCGAACCACCGCGCCTAAGCAGAGGGCATCGAGTGCATTCCATCCGTCTCCTTGAGTTAAGAGTAGCGTCAAAAACAACGAAAGAGAAGTATGAGCCTTTTCTTTGGGATCCCCTCGATAATGCTGAGGATCCTGAATAAAGGTTTGGAAGGCCGCCGAACCTTTACCAAGATCATGAAATTTTGCTAGCTTCGGTAACCACTCGGTTACGACCTCCCTGACTTCTTGAGAATGCCACTGAAGAAGGGCCTTCAACCCACTCTCGACTTGTTCAATATGTTCATGAAGCTCTAAATGTGGATGGGAATGAATCACCGCACTCATAAAAACAAAATCACCTTCCCAGCCACTTCATACCCTTCCGATGTAAGAACAGGAATTGGGGAGCCATCCCTTTCTAGAATATATCCCTCATGTGTGAATACCCGCTCTGGAGTGACTGATCTCGGCATCCGGAGTAGATGCAAGGCAAGGTTCCGTTCTAATACTTTGGGAACCTGAATTTCTCCATGCCCTTGCCGAATTACCGAAGATACCTCATAACACCCACTTGGCAAGGGTTTAGCCGTCTCACTTCCTAAATACTGTAGATCTGCCATCATCTCAGAAAGCCCTAAGGAAGGCTGATAATACCACTGTCGCTCTCTTACCCGCCTCTCAAGCTCCTCATGATAGGGCTCTGGCAAGGATACCCAAAGGGTATAACTAGGATTAAGCAGCCACTCCTGCGCAATCAACGTTGCTCGTTCCGGCTTCGTGGTTTTTTCCTCTGATTGAGATCGTTTAACCACCTGAGGTAGTAACTCGGGAGGGTCCTTACGAAGTTTAGCTTTATGCCAAAATCCTTGGGGAACTTTCCCTGCTAAGGCAACTTGAAACGGTTCTAATACAACCTGAGGGCTGTCCTTCTGCAGACCAAGCACCGCTCCAATCAACCCAAGAATAACGGTGCGTGGTGGAATGGGATAGCTCAAAGCGCTAGCTCCCGCTTCCGCTCGCAAAAAATGAGCAAATCGTCCTCTTAATTGGAAAGAAATTAATTCAGTCACTTGCCTCAACGTCCTTTGGGGAGATCTTCAATAGCAAGTTCCTCCCAATATTCCGGCAACGGATCGGTCAAACCTATATCCTTAGAAATTGCATAGCGCACGGTGGAAATCCGACCCTTCTGTTCATTAATTCTAGTCACAAGTTTGCCGAGATCGAGTTGATAATCATCTGGCGAAGACCACTCTTTTTCTTCTTTTTCCGCCGTCGCTAAGAGTTTCACATAATCGTGCAAACGCCCGAACTGAAATTCCTCTCCAGGTTGATAGTCGATGCTCAGGATTAGACGGGGGATTTGTCCAACCTTGGTACGTGTATTACCAGCACTCCTTACTCCGTGCCAAAGAGATTTTAATAAAAGCTCATAGTCTTCATCGCTCAGACGAGAAAGCTCTGCGGAATGTTCATTGGCAAACCCCGAAAAGCCAATCAACGCATAACGCAGTCCGTAATAAGAGGTGAAGGTTCCTTGGCTCTTGCTTTCATCACTCCCAAAGACAGACGTGCCATGAATATCGACGCTCTCCGCTCGGTGTAGAACCTCTCCCATATTTAGTTGCACCGCACCCGTTAACGTTTTTGGCACAGGTTTGGCTTTCCATGTTTGATCTTTTCCTTTATCATCTTTGAATTTCTCTTCTTTAAAGGCTAAAGAACTTCCAAATAACCGAGCATCTATAAAGGCATCTAACAGTACCTTGACCAGCTCTTGTCCATCGACCTTCTCCTTGCCATTATTGGCCAAGTAATGTACGACCCGACCGGTGAGATTCGTGGTACGCCCCTCAATATTGTCCACGAGAATTTCATACTTGCGACTTTTTAAGAAGTCTCGGCTAAAGCGCTTTAAGCGAACATCTGTCACATAGTACGTTCCATCTGGTAACACCCGCGGTCGGTTTTCATCAGGGTCCCCATTAGGGTTTCCCATTTTAATATCATAGAGAAACAAGAATTCGCGCCGTCCGCTCAGAGTTTTGATTTGATCAGACATGATTTAACCTCCTATACCTCTTTTGATTTCGACGGTAAAATGCTTTCCGTCATCGATTGACCTAAGAGCAAAAAATAGTTAGTGCCCACTTCATCTAGTTTAATTCGATCACCTAAACGAATTCCGAGTTGCCCCAACTCTTGAATTAGCATGCGTATATCTGGGCTCTTCTCTGACTCATAAGACAAGAGCTTTTCACGGATCTTAATATACAGTTCCGGAAGATCCTTGCCTTTCAGAGTAAGTCGTTTGAGCCAAGTCAAAGCGTTCGCACCTACATTCACGCCTCTCGCCCCTTGGACTTGAAGCAACTTACCGTAGAGTACGCCTAAGAGAAAAGCATAGGATTTTTCTGGAGAATCAATCCCACTTTCCGGACCAAAATAAGGCTTCAAAGCCTCCATAGCAGGTTCATAAGGTTGTTTGTTCATTGGAAGTACACCCACCTCTTTGCTTCTAAAATAATTGAGATACCAATTAAAATGTTTAATCCAAGCTGCAGCGGAGATCTCATTGCCGTTTTTGTCCGCCGATTCGTATAACAAACTCCGATAGCCATCCTTATTAGCTACTGCCTCAGCGACATAACTCCTTGCCGTGGTTAACGCTTCATCCCAAAATCGGTTCTCTGCTATTGATGTGCCATGATAAACCCCTTCCGCCAAGAGCCGCTTAAGCTGAAACAACTGTTTACTGGCATTGGCATCTTTAACCTTTTTACCGCCCGGGCGTAAAAACAAGGGGTTAAGAGCGGATAGAGCCAATTGTGGTTTGAAGTTAAACCGTCCACTCCAGAGAGGCTTCTTGGGAAAAAGCGGACTTACCCACTCTTGGGTTGAGTCATTAAACTGAGAGAGCTGTCGTAATCGACTCGGAAGGACTTGCGTGATCAAACCAGTGACGTTTTCAAGATTCTGGCCAACATCTGCCCAGAGAACGGTCAAATTCAGAATACCCTCTGAGTCCTTCAGTGAATCAAGTAACCCCTTCTCATCCTCCTCCACATCCTCTTTAAATCCTTGGATATACTCTTGTACATCATGCAAACAGTTTTGCCGCACCTCTAAAGGGAGTCCCGGAAAAAACTCTGGGATAACTAAAGCATTTTCTCCTGCAACCTTCGCTCCAAATGGTTGCCCCTTTTTTTCAGGCCCCCCTTTCTTCAAAACATGAAATTTAAAGACGTAGAGAAGATCAGAACACGAGGCACAAAGCGCATATCCCTTCCAGGCCTGTGCTGCATCGATTCCAGGAAAAACTCCAATCCGATCTGTATTTAAAAGATTAACCCCTGCACCTTTAAGTGCATTAGGAAAGACCGTGACAGCATCTTGTCCACATAACGGACAACGCGCTTCTTCCTCGGCGGGCGATCCTCCAGTCACATAACGTTCCCCCGCCAACTTTGCCTTTAAAAGATAATCTGTGTAAACCAACTGTTCACCCGGGAGTTTGTCCTGAGCATCTCTAATTGTTAGAAACACTGTGTTCTTCTGTGGTCCAATGCCTTCAACTACACAAGCTAGCATTGAAGAAAAGCCTTCTTTTTCCCAATCCATGACTAGCCCATCAGCCAGTCTAAGCTTTGGTCTTTCCAAGATCCCCAGTATTTCTTTGAAATAATCAGACCATGGTTTTTGCGCTTCAGATACCTCCCGAAAATATTTAACAGTTGTTGCGAGAATCTTTTCACTTGGACCACTGCCTTCTTTAGCATAGGTTCTTTTGATCACTGGTCCAACAGCAGGACTCTGTGACCCCGATGGTTTCATAAAAGGCAGTTTATAAGCAGGGCACCCGCCACTCTCCTCCTTCCCTTGTACGACATCTTCCACAGTTAATTTTGCTGTATCAGCGGATTCCCGTTCCAAAATATAGACCTTGTCCACCTTACCACTGTCCTCAACCAGATAGGGAAATAATTGGCCTAGTGAATTCAGTCTGAGATTTTGATACCAAGCCTCCGAATTCTCTGGCATATCTCCCTGATTTAAGTTTTCTAGAAGATAATCCAATGCCAACTCGCGCATTGATGCGATCATCCCATCACTTCCTTTTAGCAGACTTCCTGTCTTACTTAATGACTGACTCTGACAATCGTTATCCCTTCCCCATCACCTCAAACATCCGCACCCTTGAGAATTTCTCTTTCCTAATTCCTGCATCTATTTCAACCTCATAATTACAGCCCCCCTTATGTAGTCCATTATCTCAACCTGCTTAAAGTTTACAGTATTAGCTAGACATTTTTCTGTTATGATTAACTAATTTCTCATTACATCAAATATTAAACCTTTCTTCTAACCTTTGCATAATACCAACTTCACTCTTTTACACGCATAAAAATGCGTATAATTCTTCCCTCAATAGTTTACACGCATTATTGATACGTGTTATAATAATACTTGCAAGGAGGTCGCGGAGTTGGGTAAGCAAATAACAGTAAGAAAAGTCCTGCAAAAACTGAAAGAAGAAGGATTTGTTAAATCCCCAAACCACGGTAAAAGCACAAGCCATCAACGCTACTCACACAAAACCGACCCTACCAGATACGCTGATCTAGCTTTTCACCACAGCGGTCAAGTAATCCCAAAAGGAACGCTAAATAGTATTGAACAAACATCAGGAATAAAATTCTAGCCACTGGTGTAAATAAATACAAAAAATATTAAGGAGTTGATTACAGGTGTCCAATCATTTAATTTATCCAATAGTTGTTGAAAAATCTGGCGATGGAGGCCTGGGTATGTATTTCCCCGATTTCCCAGGAACTGCGATCTTGAGTATTGATATTGCGGATGGTATTCGAAAGGCAAAAGAAATGCTCGTAGATCTCGTTTTAGAAAAAGAAGAACAAGTCCAGCCACTGCCCATTCCTTCTGCTCCTGAAAATATCTCCTTACTCGATGCAAATGACCGTATTGTATTTGTGGAGATTTACATGCCACCATATCGCAACGAAGCTGCAAATAAGGCTGTAACTAAAAATTGCACCTTGCCTAAATGGTTACGTGATGTTGGTGAAGAAGCAGGCCTGAATTTCTCGCAACTTCTTCAAGCGTCAATCAAGGATGCACTTGGGATTAAGTCAATTGAAAAGCAACCTTGAATTAATATAACAATTTTTAAAAAGCAGCCTAATCAGCTGCTTTTTTACTTATCATTTATCAAGTATAATTCCTATTCTCCGCATCATATGGCCAAACTTCGGAAATCTTTAACTCTCTTCGAACAACCCGTTAAATAAATCTCACACCAATCACTTAGCTCATCCATCCATTTTCACAGTTGACACAATTATTAGTTCCATCATCCCTGAGTACCCTTTGATGATTCCTCCTCGTATACTCCAAAAATGTGCAACTTTGGATAGTTAAGCATTGTGAATTTGAAGTATAAATGAAACTCAATTGTAAACTTCTTAGCAATATTATTGGGAAAGCATCCAAAACCTAATCTTGATCACCGCTTGCTATTTTCAAAAGCACCTTGCCTCAAAACTATTTTCAGAATTCAAAATTCCCTCTTCTTTTGTATAAGGTATTTCATAAATCGGCAGACTCATGGGATTGGATACTGCTTTAAGCTCTCGCAAATGAGATCCCCCAACTGATACTTCATATAATCTAATCAATGAATATTTCTTTTTTCCCCACAAGTCCACAACTTCCCCATAAAACTTTTGTGGAATAACCGTAATTTTTAGATAATTATCAAAATTGCGGGTAGCTGTTTGTTCATTTACTGGCAGATCAAAGATAAACCCTTGGGAATTTACAGCGGTGGCTATTTCTGCATAGAGTCGGTATCCTTTTTGGAATTCGTCATTGTCCGGCCCTAATTTAGTTCCTTCATAAACATTTTCTAGTAACCGGGCCAATTCATCTTCTCTAAGTTTTTTTTGGTTTTCTCTAACAATATCAGCCGTTTTTTTAAGGACCGCATCCGCACTTTTATAAACATATTCTAGTGCCGTTTCCGAAGCCGGAAATACAATAAAGAAGTACTCGCCTTCCCTTCCGTAGCGGTTACATCTCCCTGCCCTTTGAATTAAACTATCCAGAGGAGCGCATTCGCTGTACATCACATCAAAGCTGATATCAAGGGAAACTTCAATAGCCTGTGTGGCAATGACCAAATCGTAATTTATAGGACGACCTTTATCGTCCTTGTCCAATAAAGCGTCCTCTTTCTCCTGACGGTCCTTCATAATAAACTGGCTATGATAACAAAGCACCTTTTCTTTGTCAATAAATTTGACCCACTGACGATAGGCTTCTTGTGCCGCTTGGACAGTATTGAATACAATTGCTACTTTCTTTCCCTGCTGTAGGAAATGCCGAATTTCTCCTATCATTTCATCAATTGTATCTTCTCTGTATTTCCATTGACATTTTTTTCTGCCCATTAATTCTTCGGCAACAACTGGTGCCGGTACATCCAAAAGCTTTAGAAAATGCTCCCGCAGAAAGGTTGGCATGGTTGCACTCATCAGACATACTGAACCGCCAAGCAGCTTAATTTTTTCAATCGCCGCAGTAATAAGGCCTAGCGTGTAAAACTGGTAAGCATGAACTTCGTCGAATATAACCCTACTGCCCACCAAGGCCCATTCTTTTTGACACCAAGCCCCGATATTGAACCCACTGGTTAACACCTGATCTACCGTTGCCACCATCACCGGGGCCATGAAAGCTCGATAGCGGATTAATTCCCAGCGTAAATCCTGCGAAGTATTATCCTGCTCCCCGTCATTTTGCTGGGCAAAATAAGTATCCGCTCCCGAATGAATTAAGCCGCATTCCTTATCCTGAAAATAGTTATTACTCATGCGTCTATACAGGCTGTTTGAAGTCACCATAGTTGGCATCAAAAAAATAATTTTCGCTGGTTCTCCATTCGTTGCCCAGAGCAAAGCTGCTTCTGTTTTACCTGAACCTGTGGGGGCAATTGCCAATAGATTACCTTGAGTTTTTTCACATATAAGGTGGAACAGGCGTTTTTCAAAAACCAGCCCATCTTGTTCCACCTTGACTTGTATTTTTCCCCACAAAATAGAACTTGACATTTGATGATTAATTGGCAATCTTTTATCTTTATCTTTTTCAGAAGCCAACCAGTCACAATCCATCAACAATCCTTTAATTAAAGCGTAAACCAGCCTAATCTCTTGCCTTTCCTCAGCAGGAATTTTCTTCAGGTTTGTTTCTTCTAACCTTTGTCTGAGTGCTCGGAACAAGGTTGAAGGCCATTGGGAAAGTGTAAATATCTTTGTAAGCAAGAAAGTATCAAAAGAGCAAACCAAACCATTTTGAGCAGCAACCTCAAGTACCCGTTTAATCTCCTCCGCCTGCAGTCCAGGTGACTCTTTACGGGACATTTCCCTCTCAAAACTGTGCCAATCCACTTGCAGAGTTTTATGGTGACCTAACACGGCCAGCAGTTCACAAGGGATCAACGTTGCTTCTGTTTGAAGTCGCTCCTGTTCCATTACAAATAGAAACAGCGCTGATGCCAGTTCATGCCGAAAATTCAGGGAACGATCGGTTGGCTGATATGCCACCAATCGCTGCATTTGCTGTTGAAAGGTCGGAAGAAGTTTCCCTGCGTCATGAAATAAGATTGCTTTTTCTGTCTGTTCCTTAAAATCCTCAAGTGACATCCCAATGGAACTGCAAAAGTAGGCAAGCGCATTTTGTCGACTTTGAAATGATTCTTGCCAAAGTTTGTGGCATTCCGTAACGTGATAAATATAGCTTCCTTTTTCCCCGGTATCGGGTTTAGCATATTCTGTCCGCATGTCCATCATCCGTTTCCCAAAGAAAATAAAGGGATGGTCTCCTGACCAAAAGAATAAGCAGGACAGGGATTTTTTAAGTTGTGAAACTTGGCTAGAAAAGTAAAAGTCTGATATTCCGAACCTTTGCGCTCACCATCTGCGCCAAAGACAAAGCGGACCGGTAATTTTTTGACCATGGGTAAGGCTAAAAAAACCGTAACCTTTTCTTTCTCAATCAATTCCCAGTTAAACGCATAATTATCTGATTGGTCTCCGGGAACTAACCTGTAGCTAAGGTCAGTTGAACCTCCCGCAATTTTTCTGACTCTGTCAATAGACGATACCTCTTTTAGCAAAGCAATATCATCGCTGGTGCCTAAAGTTAGGGCCCAGGCAGGAGAGTGGAAAGCTTGCTGCAAAGACTCCATAACTCTCCGTTCTTGGCTGCCATAATAAAGCCGATACGCCGGACGGAACAAAAACTCTCTCTTTAGAATATCGCTTCGTAATTCTTTGGATACAATCTTTTGGTATTTCCAAAGATCCAGTCCTTTACCCGCCGATTTTTTTCTCTCCTTAACACTAATATCCTGGACACCTACTCCGATATTATTCTCAAGGAAATACTCCCAAACCTGTTGAAACGGAAACCCTAAGGCTGCTCCGGCAATACCTATGATCGTCGAGACGGGAGGCATGGGCAGGGTTGCATGATAAAGCTGTCCACCCGGATCGCGGAATGAAGCCGTTTCCGCTAAAAGTATAACAGAGAAACCGTAACCGTCCATCATTCTGCTCTCCTCACCATTTTAATATATACCATCCAACCAGGCTTTCATCTTGCCAAAGGCTTCGCCCATGGTCAGTGCCTGCATAGTATCCTCAGGGAAAAAACCTTTACGCTCTCCAATAACGGTTTCTTTAATTACGTTGGAAAAATCTTTAATGGTAGATTCAATTAGTCCAATTTTTACTATTCCTTGTGCATCCACATCAAGGCATTCTAAAAATATTGGATTTTTTACCGCCATAAGTCCTGCGCATATAAATTTAGGAGAAATATCGGCTAAGAAACGGCTTTGTCTTCCTACTCCCCAAAGGTTTTGAATCGCGTCCAATAGGACACCTACCCGGCGCTTCTTTTCAGCAGCTTCTAAATCTAACTTGTACGTAGAAGCATCTGCTACCCCGATTCTGTCGAGTTCGATCAGAATGGTTCCCCGATATATGCCGGAATGAATTTCACTTTCAAATATATTCGGATTTCCACCAGCTTTAACACCCATATAATTGGTGGCAAAATCAAGTTCGCCACGATACTCTTCTAAAGAAATTAAAGGGGATACCCGTACTGGACTGGTACGTTTGATGGTTTCTTTGTCAGCCTGCATAAAACCAAATAAATCGTCATCAATATATTCTTGTGGTTTGCATTGAGTAGAAGTGGCACCTTTGTCCTGTTTTGCCTCCGTAGATTCCGATAGTTTTTCTCCTAAAACGGCCAATTGTTCACGCAAATCCCGACGGATCGCCTGCGAAGATTTATAGGGATATTCTTTACCATCCGCCGCTTGGATTTTTTTTATACTGGAAATGTTGTCTGCTTCTTTGTCCGAACCGTTCAAAGATGCATAGGAAGCTTTCGTTAAATACGTAATAGTTAAACATTTAGCTTGCATAAGATTACTCTCCTTTATCTTCTTGGTTTTCGTCTCTCGTCTCTTCATCATCTTTTTTGCCTTTTGATCGTTTGAAATTATTATAAGTATTCAAAGCCCCCAATAGGCAGTAAGATTTAAAATCGTCAAAAGTTACTTTTTCTAATATCCCTCCCAAGATCTGATTGGAAACGACAATATTGTAACGGAACTGGATTCTGTTCAGTTGTTCTAAAAAATCTGTGACAGTGCGGGTTTTACGCAAAGTGAATAAATCCCCTTTTACCCTGTCAAAATTACTGCCTGAAATATCCTTAGCAATATCTCTGGCAGAAAGAACAATCTGCCTACCCAAATTAACCGCTACATCAACTTGGTCTTGAGTCATCCCGATCCCCTCCTTTATTTTTAACTGATAACTTTGAGTAAAATTTAATAAATTTCCGAGAAAAGGAAAATCATCTTTCAAGGATTTTCTAAAAGCAAAAGACTCCATCTGCTGAAGAATGTCCTTTTTCTGAAGAACCCTTTGCAAAATACGGTTTCGCCAAAGATTATTACTAATATCAAATGCTTTCCCTTCGTTAGGCAGATATAGGTCTCGGAAAACTTTGAATAAAAATTTATGATCTTGAGCAAACTCTTCATGAAACGAATGTAATAAACGGAAAGCATAAGCAGTTTCTGAATAAGCAATAATTTCTTTTATCATAAATGTTTGTCCTTTATACCCAATCACTAACAAGTATATCTGTAGAGGTGTTTCAATTACCGGCTTAATACATAACATCGTCAGTTCCTCAGCAGATTGAGCATGCTCTTCTGCTTCTATCCGCAAAGATTCATACGAATCATGAAAAAACGCCCAAAGAAATTCATAAGGTAATTTAGCATAATAAAGCAACCGATTATCGCTTTTTGTGGTTCCAATATTAGACAAATGATTTTCTTCATCGAATTGGCGTACATTTGCTTGAGCGTTAAGAAACATATGACTATTGATCAACTTTTCTGCATGACTTGTCGTCATTTGTAAAATGAATAGATTTTCTGGTTTCCTATCTTTTATCCTTTGTTTGTAATAAGCAGCCTCTACAGCAAATTTGCTCAAAAATTGACATTCCCAACAAATTTTATCCGGCTTTTTCCCTTCGGAATTAAAAGATAATGTCGCGGTTGGGCTTGCAAACAATAGAAATGAAGGTTGAGATACTTCACTACATATATTCTCTTGGCCACAAATACAGCAAGTTGTTCTTGTACCTTTGTTAGGAAACAACTGGATTATTGGATGGCACACCGGGGAATCATAAAGTAAACGTTTTTTCGCACCCCAAAGCGTCTTTTGATTTTCAAGTAAGAAAGTATCCACTCTTTCCTGCATTTTCATGGATAATTTTGCATATTCTTCATTTTCCGCTCGATAACTACTTCCCTTCGTAAACAGGCCAGGAATAGGGGTGGGACTGCGGCGTGGAATTAGACCGAATTGGTTAGTATTTTTATCATAAATCACAAGCTCGTTTGCTTCGCGTTGTTTTCTTGTCGACACATTCCAATATCTGTTGGCCAATTCTTCGTAACAACTGTCCAAAAAATCTTTTAGCGTCTGCTGAGATGGCGCTTGAAAAATTAATTCTTGCATATTAACGGAATAGTGAATGGAATGATATTGAGAATTGCTATCCTTTAGTTGTCCCGCTATATTGTACAGTCCAATAATGCCAGAATCGATCCACCAATGATGTCTTAAGGGGAAGGTATGTTCATAAACCAGTTTCTCTTCCACTTGATAACCTCCTCTCTTATTATGATATAATGTGGTACAAATAAATGCAAGATGTTATGGAAATATTTTTCAAATTGCTTATAACTGTCATATGAATTATAATAAGTAATCAATGTTGCCAAAGTTTAGTTTGCCTATTAGGATTTGAAACTGATAAAATGTTGTAAATTTTAGCTTGCCTATAAGGATTTTAAGGAAATTTACTAAGACCTTGAGCAAAGTCAAAAATACCTTACGAAATGTACGTAGAGGTGTTTTTGACTTTGTTGTCTTATCCCCTCCCCATCACCTCCAAACATCCGCACCCTTGTGCATTCTTACTTCCCAGGCCTGCATCTATGGCAACTTGAAGCAACTCAGGCGGCCCAGATAGTTCCATCATCCCCGAGTATCCTTTGATGATCCCCCCCTTATACTCCAAAATGTGCATCTTTGGATTATTGAGCATATGAAGGTTAACGCTCCTTCGCTCACCTTCTAGATGATCACTGGCGTTGTTCATGGGATAGGAGCTTGCGCTTTCATCCTTTTTCTCGGCTTGATTCCAAGTTCTGATCCCTTCCCATTTCTTCTGGAGATTTTCAGCCACAATGCGCCTAAACTCCGGTTCTCCGGGCTGCAGATAGACTGTATATTTGCTCCCGTCTCCACGAAACATAGTGCTATAGGCTACAACAGGTGAGAGTGTGCGTACACGAATAGTCTCGCTCAGCACATTCGGATGTGAGACTTGAATCCCAGTAATCTCCGCACTAATCCCGCCGATTCTTAACGCCAACTGTTTTAGCAGTCCCCCTGCGATAGAGCCTAGAATATCGTCTATCGGTGAGGAGACAATCCAATTGGCTCCTTCAGGGAAACGGATATACTTTTTATCCTTAGATAGCTCATAACGTCCCAATAGCTTTGAAAATGTAAAGAGACGAAAAATCCGTCCATCTCCTTCAAAACCCTGGGTATGGACCTGATCTGCAATATTTCCTTCCATCACATGATAAATCGCGCTTTGAAGCCAATAGTGATAATGAATTGGAAACCCTTCTGTTGGTGAAAACTTTAAGCATATATTCAACCTCATATTTCTGCCCCCTTATGAAGTACCATTTTCTCAACTTACTTTAAGCTTACAGGATAAGTTAGACAATTTTCTGTTTCACTAGCAAATTTCCCATTTTATTAAATATTTAACATTTCTACTATTTCTCATAAAATCCTTTATTTTTCTTTATTTAACTGCAAAGGGTGCTCAAAATAGGTCTTAGAATTA
>LADV01000276.1 GCA_000961805.1 Peptococcaceae bacterium BRH_c23
CGGGAGATCAGGAGAAGGAAGACAGGTGGTTACGATATCAATCGCTTGGAGGTATGCGGAATGCAGAAGGCCGAAAAAGTATTAGATATCATCGGCGACAGAGGCAATCGAAAGGTGCCGTTATGCTAATGTCGGCTGATAGTGAATCACTGGCGAGCGGAGTGCACAGGAAACTTGCACGCTCCGTTCTGAGAGGGGCATTTGGAAAAGTACTATTTTCGGATAGCAACTCGCTGGGTGCCTACTCTACCGCTCGTACGGTTCGGGAAGGGGCGGGTTACTTTGCTAATCCGCCTATTTCATACTCAAAAATAAAATGCGTTGGTGTGAGAATGTCTATCTTCTCAACCAACGTATTAAATATTTCTTCATCAAACTCTTCAAGCAGCGAGTCCCTGCTATTTAGTGTCTCTAGGATTTCGTCAAACCTTTGTTTCAACCCATCCTTCGATTCGATTACCTTATCAAGCTCCAACCTTTTCTTTCGCACTTCCTCCAGATCTTCAGATATGCTTTTGTATTCCTCGTTTGTTATTATCGGCCCGTAGTCTCTCCGCTAAACGGGTATTCCTCTTTGACGTCTTATTATTTCGAACTGCCATAGCAACGGCCTTCTTCGTACCTACTAGAACAAGAACCTTCTTAGCCCTAGTAACACAAGTGTAGAGAAGATTTCTTTGAAGCATCACGTAGTGCTGCATCGTTAAAGGTGCCACTACGATCATATATTCACTTCCTTGGCTCTTATGGATTGTGGTGGCATAAGCCAAAACGACTTCATCTAGCTCTGTAGCATCGTAATCTACCACGTTCCCATCAAAGTTTAAGGCAAGAGTTCGTTCCTCTGTGTCAATTTTAGAGATACTTCCGATATCTCCGTTAAAAACGTTCTTATCATAGTTGTTTTTAATCTGCATGATCTTATCACCAAGTCTGTAGACCGTGCCACCATATTTAATAGAAGTAGTTGAGGAATTCAGTGCCTCCTGCAAAACCGCATTGAGGTTTGCCGCTCCTGTTTCTCCCCGTTGCATTGGGCACAGAACCTGAATGTCGTTGATAGAGTCAACATTGTAGAAAGAGGGGAGCCTCTTAGTGCAAAGCTCTTTAATCGTTTGGGCAACCTTGGTCGGCTCATCTTCTTCAATAAAAAAGAAATCACTGTTACCCTTCAGTTCAGGAAAGTCTCCCTTATTAATTTTATGAGCATTGGTGATAATGGCACTTCCTTGAGCCTGTCGAAATATTCTTGTGAGCTTAACGACGTTGACGATCCCCGAGTCAATTATGTCGTTCAGTACATTTCCAGCGCCTACCGATGGCAACTGATCAACATCACCAACAAGTATGACCACGGTTTCATTGGATACCGCTTTCAGAAGGTTGTACATCAGGATGGTATCAACCATCGACGTCTCATCGATAATCAGAACATCACACTCCAAAGGGTATTCAGCATTCTTCTTGTAACCTTCAGGTGGCTTGTACTCTAGTAACCGGTGAATCGTTTTCGACTCTAACCCTGTGGTCTCAGACATTCTTTTAGCCGCTCTCCCTGTTGGTGCTGCAAGTAATACTCGTGCTCCCAGTAATTGAAATACCTTGATAATAGCCAGAGTTGTGGTTGTTTTACCCGTTCCAGGTCCACCTGTAAGCACCATGAATTTTGAAGCCGCTGCTGTCTTTACCGCATCCTTTTGCACCTCGTCGTAGCTAATGTCATACTCCTTTTGTATCGTTTCTACAATACTATCCACATTTGTCATTGAGTAGAGAGTATCTACAGCTAGAATAGCCTTCATTCTCTTCGCTATACCCAATTCGCTGTGATAGAAGGGTAGTAAAAAGATGGAATCTCCTTCATCGAGAATGACAGTCTTTTCCTCGATCATCCTAGCAAGAGTTGAATCAACCAGTGATTTCTCAAGTTCTAGGATCTTCTCTGCTTCTTCCAAAAGCTGTTCCCTTGTGCCATAACAATGTCCGTCATTGGAAAGTTCGTTAAGTACATAGACAATCCCCGAGCGACAGCGTTCAAAGGAGTTCTTATTGAAGCCCATCTGTAAGGCAATTTTATCTGCAGTTTTAAAGCCGATCCCCCAGATGTCATCCGCCAGTCTATAGGGATTAGTTTTTACAATTTCAATACTATCATTTCCGTAAGTCTTATATATTTTAACTGCAAAAGCAGTAGATACTCCATTGCTTTGTAAGAATAGCATGACATTCTTAATTTCCTTCTGCTCTTGCCATGCTTTTTTAATCATGTCCACTCGCTTTTGCCCTATGCCCGCAACTTTGACTAAATAGTCTGCTTCCTCCTCCAACACCCTCAAGGTGTCTTCTTGGAAATGTTGAACAATTCTCTTGGCATACACCGGTCCGATGCCTTTTATGAGGCCGCTTCCCAAGTATTTTTGAATACCTGCAACCGTTGCCGGAAGAGTTTCACGATAATCCAGTGCAGCAAACTGCTTCCCAAACTTGCTGTCCATCTTCCATTCGCCCTTAAGCCGAATGATTGATCCAACATTCACAGCAGCTAGGCTTCCCACTACAGTTACGAGGTCAGCATAACCCTTGGATTTTATTTTTATAACACTGAAACCATTATCTTCATTTTCGAAGGTAATTCTCTCAACAACTCCGCTTATGTATTCCATTTTAAGCCCTACCAATCATCTATCAATTATACTAAAGAAAGTTATACCAGTGGAAATGGCTCCGCAGCTTATATGATGTAAATATTGATGGTCGTGTTACGATTTCAAGGATAATTTCTTCCATAATGTAGTTCGACTAATTTTTAATAGACTCACTGCACTGCTTTTATTTCCCCGGCAACGGTGCATAACAGCATCAATCAACTGCAGCTCCATGTCTTCCAAAGTCCCTAACCGTATGATTATATCCTCCCCGACCACCAGATCCTGGATTTGCTCATTTTCACATGTACTAATTGACGACCTTTGGCAAATCATCTTTGACTCGAAAACATCGTTTATAGGTTTAGAAGGCGAATTCGTTAATGAACAAATCGCCAAATCCGATGGCTTAATAGTGGATTCAGGAATCCCATTTACTGGTTCTGAACCGTCAAGTAAATCACGCAGTTCCGGAAAGGAAATTAATAGTTCAGATCGTTCCAGTGGTTCCCCTTCACCTACCAACACCGCATATCGTTCCAGAACATTTTCTAATTGACGCACATTTCCTGGCCAATGATAGTCTTTAATTGCCTGGGCAAATTCCTTGGCTAGAACTGGACGATAGCCAAGCTTAACAGCTAACTTTTCCAGTATAGACTCAATTAGATCCGCAATGTCTTGCTGGCGCTGACGCAACGAGGGTAGATATAAGTTCAATACGTTAAGACGATAATAGAGGTCGGAACGAAACTGACCCGCGTCAACCGCTGCCTGCAAATCCTCATTGCTGGCAGCAATGATCCGGACGTCCACAGGGATTACTCTATCTCCACCGAGGCGACGCACCTCTTTAGTCTGCAACACTCTGAGTAACCCTGCTTGGAGGTTGAGTGACATCTTACCGATTTCATCCAAGAACAAGGTGCCCCCATTAGCGAGTTCAAAAAGTCCAATTTTCCCTCCCTTTTTGGCACCTGTAAAGGCTCCCTCATGGTAGCCAAACAATTCACTTTCCAACAAACTCTCCGGTACGGCAACACAATTTAGGGGGACAAAGGGACCGTTTCTCCTCGGACCATCTGCATGAATGCTTTGAGCGAATAATTCTTTGCCTGTCCCACTTTCTCCCCAAATTAGAACAGTAGCCTCCACTTGGCTAAATCTCTTCGCTTTGGCAATCGTATCTTTCAAGGCTGACCCGACCAAGTCACGAAAGGAAAAATGCGCGACCAAACCCTTAGCTGCACTTGCCTTGCGCTGGTGTTCCTCTTCCCTTTTCTTGACTTGCCTAAATTCAGCGAGTTCCTTCGCCTGGACCAAGGCTCCGGCGACTGTACTACGGCTGGAATAGATCAGTATACCGACCATCCCAAAGGCGTTTGCCAAGCGTAAACCCCAGTGACCGCCGCCCACCACAACTTCACAACCATCATGATGCGCTTTTTCCATCTGGAGGGATAATTCATTCATTGTCCGATACGGATAATACTTTATCTCTTGTCCAAGCATAGAACGGACCTGAGACAAAAACCCCTGATCATTCAAGCTGGGATGGTTCAAATATCCGATCTGTCGGCTGACAGTCAGTGCTTTCGCCAAGGCTTGAAAAATATCAAACTCACTTGGTGCCAGAGTCACGATTGGCAATGAAACGTTTTGTCGCAAAAGTTCCGCCGTAGCTCCTCTACTCACAATCACTTCTGGATTCGACGTTTCCAGGTAATGTCCCACTTCGGCTACAGCCTCTTCCAGCACTGCCTCGATCACGTTGAGCTCAATTTTTAACTGTTTGGCAAGTTCTTCTACTAAAACCGTCAATTCTGGGTATGCAGACGTCACAAGAATTTTGCTCATAAATTGAAGTCCTCTCCAAGATCCTCGTATGTATAATATCTCCAATATTCGACATTCATGATGCTATACCCTGCAACGCCCCTAGAATATAGGCCTTGATCATTCCGAGACGTGCGTCTTATAATTGTCGACGCCAATAATTGGAGTAGATAGCCCCCAGGGGATTATGAGCAAGTACTCTATCTTTAACAACCAGGGTTGTCACCGGTGCTTCAGAATATTTTGTAAAAAGGATATCATGTCCAATACAAAGCCCGACAATAATGTTAAGCTGCGTGCCTAGCTTATTTAGATACTTAACCTGACCGACAGGGTTACAGGCTGCTTCGTAACGCTCCGGCTTAACATTAGGTATTTCATATTCCTTTTTATCAACTCCACATACTTTACAGCATACCGAATGAACTTTAAAATGCTTGCCCAAAATGGCAGAAATTTCTTTGACCTCTTTGCTCAGACCGACACAGAAGCCGATTCCCAGCTTTTGATAACCCATCGCTTCACTAAATTTAATCAATTCCTGTATACGGGTAATCTTCATATAATAGTCTGCCTCTATACGACTAGCTGTGGCTAACATCCGCCTGTTTTCCTCTTCCAGATATTCAGGCTGTTGGTACCCTTGATCGTAGCAACTCTTGCCCTGATAACACACATTGTCAAGCTTGCAGTTCGCACAGTCCATGACTACCCCTCCTTAATTTGAAACAACGATGTTTTCAATCTTTAATTCAGTCTGAGTAATATTCATTATTTTCTGTTAACTTACCACTAGCTTACTTTATGTGTCCTTCATGAGCAATATTTAGGTCATATTGTTAATTAGTGAAACAGAGGGAGATTGGACGACAATATAACATTATAGGAACGATGGGAGCTTGACCACACATCGTCTGGCAGCTGCCAATGGTAGACTATAAATTTTCTTATTGTATTTTTTTAAAAAACTTATAGATTTGTCCCTGATAAAACAGCAGAACAGCCGGAACCAACAAAAAAAGCAGTCTGCCCACAATGGTATTGGCAAAAAGAATCAGCGCTCCCAGCCAGCGGTTCCTGCCGCTGTATACGCCGTGTACGGCCTGTCGTGTCACTATTTTCTCCATAGCCCCGATCTGAGACATAGGGGGATAATTGTCAATATCCACGGTCAATTGGGTTCCTGATTTTGCAATGACCCGTTCTACATAGAGGACATTATTCTCTTCAAAAAGAATGATTTGTCTTTCCTCGATGGGGTACTGGACATCGATTTTCCGAAAATAGGCCAGATCGTTAACCATAATCTCCGGTTCCATGGTACTGGAGCTAAACACAAAGGGGATTACCCCGCGTATGGTGACCTCTTGACCAGGTGTGGAAGCATTGATCAATATAATAAATAGATTGATCACCAGGGCGGCACAGATGAAAACAATCAGGAATGTGGTGGTCACCGTATCAACGATTCTGCCGCGCCATCCCTTCTTAACCTTGCTGCCGATCAATACCATTGTATACTTTGTTTGTGTCATTGCTTCAACCTTCTTTTTCTAGGAGAATCGAGCATAGCTCATTCAGTGACTTCCTTTCCTGATATTATGTCCTAAGGATATGTAAAAAATCAGAGTACCAGGCATTGAAAATGACAAACAAGGCACGAGTACCATGATGGATATATCACCTCAACAATACATTAGATAATTAAGGTTATTTAAGAATTATTGTAAGTGTTCAGTAAACCCTCCATCAACAAGTTAAAACCCTAATAAATGAAGACCGGAATTAATCCGGTCGGGTTAAAATATCTCGAAAGTTTTTGTTGAGGGGATAAATATAGATAGCTTTAATAGGAACTGCATACTCGTAAGTTCGGTCCCGTTTTCCCCGGCCTTGGGTATCGCCAATATAACTCCAATTCGCCGCCTTGTAACAGGTCCCATGAAAGCGATCCTTCTCAACGAACGTTTCGATCAGAACCGGCTTATATGAGTAGATGGTTTGCCAATCTTGGGGTAATTGTCTAACACAAAGTGCTAACACTTTTGAGGCTAGGTTCTTAACTTGAACCCAGGGCAAGATCAGAAACCGCGTATTATTAACGATCCCGTTGAGACGTTATATTCGTTGCTCTCTATTCCAACCAATCATAGTGTCACGTGGATGCAAAGCCCAAGCAGCTGCAGAAAAGCCAATGGCACCCAAAAGCACGCCGTCTTCTGTATAGATAAGGTATCGAATTTGAGCTCCTGTTAAGGGAGTGTACCCAAGGTAATGG